>DATKLH010000398.1:0-4995 GCA_035542515.1 Casimicrobiaceae bacterium | reverse complement strand
TTGCGCGAAATCACCCAGCCCGCCGGCGCGCGTTTCATCATGGGACGGGTCACCGCGGTCGACGCGGTTGCCGGCACGCTGACCTGCGGCACCCTGAGCGGCGAGCAGACGCTCGCCTACGATCACCTGGTGCTGGCCTTCGGCAATCGCGCGCGCCTCGACTTGCTGCCGGGGCTCGCCGAGCATGCGCTGCCGCTCAAGACCATCGGAGACGCGATGCACCTGCGCAATCTCGTGCTGCGCAGGCTCGCGCGCATCGAGCTCGAAAGCGATCCGCGCGTGCGTCGCAGGCTGGGTCACTGCGTGATCGTCGGCGGCGGCTTCTCGGGCGTCGAGACCGCCGGGGGCGCTCGCCGATTGCCTGCGCGATATCCGGCACTACTACCCGAGGGTGGAGCGCGAGGAATTGCGCATCACGCTCCTGCACGACCTGCCGGTATTGCTGCCGGAGTTAGCCGAGGCGCTCGGTCGAGCGGCACTGCGTTCGCTGACCGAGCGCGGCGTCGACGTGCGGCTCAATGCGAAGGCGGTGTGTGTCGGCGAGCGCGGCGTGCTGCTTGCCGGCGGCTCGATGCTCGATTCGGCGAACGTCGTCTGTACCGTCGGAACCCAGCCCAACGCGCTCGCCGAGCGCTTGCAGGTCGTTCTGGAACGCGGACGCATTCCGGTTCATCCGGACCTGTCCGTTCGCGGCACGGCACATACGTGGGCGGTCGGCGACTGCGCGTTGGTTCACAACGCGCACGATGATCGATTCGCGCCACCCACGGCGCAGTTCGCCGTACGCGAGGCGCGGCTCCTCGCGGAGAACCTGCTTGCACGGTTGAGCGGAAAGCCTACGCGAGCGTTCCGCTATCGACCGCGCGGATCGATGGCCGCGATCGGTCATCGGCGCGGTGTGGCGGAGATCTTCGGCATTCGGCTGTGGGGCTTTCCCGCCTGGCTCCTTTGGCGTGCGTACTATCTTGCGCAGATGCCGATCGCAGGGCGCAAGTTGCGCATCTTCGTGGAATGGACCTGGGCGATGCTGTTCCGCACCGATATCACGCATCTGCGATTCCACCGCAGCGCCGACGTGGCCGAAACGGGGACGGTCGACACCGCCACTGCCGCAGAGCATCCGCCTCGCATGGTCGCCTGACGCGGCAATTGCTGGCTGCGGGGTGCCGAGCTCGCACACCCCGCCAGGTGCCGCTTTGGCGCCGCGCTAAGATGGCGGCTTGCTTGGACAGGATCGGCCAGCCGTGCGCTTCACCGTCGCCACCTACAATATCCACAAGGGCTTCTCGCATCTCAAGCGACGCATGGTGATCCACGAACTGCGGGAGCGGCTGCATGGCCTGGGCGTCGACGTGCTGTTCCTGCAGGAGGTGCTGCATACCCACGAGCGGCATGCGATCCGCTTCCGGGATTGGCCCGGCAAGCCGCAGCACGAGTTCATCGCCGGGGCGATGTGGAAGGAGGTCGCGTATGGGAAGAACGCGGTCTACCAGGAAGGTCACCACGGCAACGCGGTGTTGTCACGCTTCCCGATCGTGAGCTTCGAAAACCAGGACATCTCCGCGCATGCCTTCGAAAGCCGCGGCATGCTCCATTGCGAGCTCGACCTGGGGCCGGGCGTGCCGGCGCTTCATTGCATTAACGTGCATCTCGGCCTGTTCGAGCGCGGGCGCCAATGGCAGATCGGCGCGATGGTCGAGCGGATCCGCGCGACGGTCCCGCGCGGCGCACCGCTGATCATCGCCGGTGACTTCAACGACTGGCGCCGCAAGGGCGATCGCACGCTCACCGACGAGCTCAACGTGGTCGAAGTGTTCGAGGAGACCACCGGGCGTCACGCCCGCACCTTCCCCTCGGTAATGCCCATGTTCCGGCTGGACCGCATCTATGCGCGCGGCCTCGATGTGTGCGAGGCGCGCGTGCACTACGCCTTTCCCTCCGCGCGCATGTCCGACCACGCCGCGCTGGCGGCGACGTTCGAGCTCGTGCCGCGGCGCAAACGCTGAGACCCTCGCACGCGTCGCCGATGACGACCTTCGTCCCCGGCAATGCGGTCGAGCTGCTGCGCAGCGGCAACGAATATTTTCCGGCGCTCATCGCCGCGGTCGGCGAAGCACGTCGCGAGGCCTGGCTCGAGGCTTACCTGTTCGCCGACGACGAGTGGGGACAGCGCGTGGCGGATGCGCTCATCGGCGCAGCGCAGCGCGGCGTGAAGGTCCGTGTCCTCGTCGACGGCTGGGGCGCTCGTCATTACCTGAGCCCCATGCTCGAGCGCAAGCTCGTGGACGGCGGCGTGCAACTCCTCAAGTACCGGCCCGACATCGCGCCATGGAATTTCCGCAGCAATCGCCTGCGGCGGCTCCATCGCAAGCTCGCGCATGTCGACGGACGCATCGGTTTTGTCGGAGGCATCAACATCATCGACGACATGCATACGCCGGGGCACAAGCCGCCGCGGGTCGATTTCGCGGTGCGCGTGCGCGGCCCGGTGCTGGCGCCGATCGTGCGCACCATGCAGCGCGTGTGGGCGATCGTGGAGATCTCGCAGCTGCGTTCGCGTAGCGTGCGATTGTTTCCCGACACCATGGCCACCCAACCGGCCGGGAGTCAGATCGCAGCCTTCGCCATTCGCGACAACCTGCGCCACCGCAACGACATCGAGCTCGCGTACCTGGCGGCGATCGAGGAAGCCGAGACCGAGATCCTGATCGCGACCGCGTACTTCTTCCCGAGCTCGGTGTTCCGGCACGCACTGATGCGCGCCGCCGCGCGCGGCGTGCGCGTCACGTTGCTGTTGCAGGCGCGCGTCGAGTACCGGCTCCTGCACTGGGCTTCGCGCGCGCTCTACGGCCAGCTCCTTGTCGGCAACGTCGACATCAACGAGTACCACCGCTCGTTCCTGCATGCGAAGGTGGCGGTGATCGATGGGCGCTGGGCCACCGTCGGCTCGTCGAACAACGATCCCTATTCGTTCCTCATGGCACGCGAGGCGAACCTGTTCGTGCTCGACGCGGACTTCGCGCAAAAGCTGCGCGCCGAGCTGCTCGAGATGATCGACAACGGCTCGCGCAGCGTGCCGCCGGAAAAATGGTCGCACCGCTCGCGCCTCGCGAAGGCGGTTTCGTGGATCGCCTACGGCATCGTGCGCGTGTCGATGGGCGTGCTGCGTTATGGCGGGGATGAGTGGTGGCGAGGGAAATAACGTCGAAAAGTTTCGCGCGCGACCGACGGCCCGAAGTTCCGCGCGCCGATGTCCATATGTTTTGCGTGTGACGTATGTGCCGGGCGAATACCATGGGGCGCGCACGACACCGGGATACCCAACGTCCTGCGTCGCTGCCTTAGCCGGGACGACGCCTCAGGCACGCGCACGCTTGCGTAACGGACAACGACCCTCATATGCATCTATCGTGATCGCTCCGCCTCATTGCTAAACTCGCTCCGTGCGCCACCATTCATCGTCTGTTCCCCTCCCGGCCGACCGCAACGTCCCGCGTACCCAGCGCGGCGACTGGCGCACGATCGGCACGCTGCTGCCGTACCTGTGGGAGTACAAGGTCCGTGTCGTCGCGGCGCTGGTGTGCCTCGTCGCGGCCAAGCTTGCCAACGTCGGCGTGCCGGTCCTCATGAAGACCATCGTCGATCGGCTGGATCCGCGTACCGCGATGCTGTCGGTGCCGCTCGCGCTGCTGGTCGCGTATGGCTTGCTGCGCCTCTCGACGACCACTTTCACCGAGCTGCGCGAATTCCTGTTCGCCAAGGTGACCCAGCGCGCGGTGCGCAAGATCGCGCTGCAGGTCTTCCGACACCTGCACGCGCTCAGCCTGAGGTTCCATCTCGCTCGCCAGACCGGCGGACTCACCCGCGACGTCGAGCGTGGTCAGCGCGGCATCAGCTCGCTCATCAGCTTCGCGCTGTTCTCGATCCTGCCCACACTGGTGGAGATCGGCCTGGTCTCGGTCATCCTGATCGTCAAGTACGACTGGACTTTCGTCGCGATCACCGCCGGAGCGCTCGTCGTCTATATCGCATTCACCGTCCTGATCACCGAATGGCGCACGCATTTTCGCCGCCAGATGAACGAGCTCGACAGCAAGGCGAACACGCGCGCGATCGACAGCCTGCTCAACTACGAGACGGTCAAGTACTTCAACAACGAGGATTGGGAAGCGCGACGCTACGACGACAGCCTGCAGCGCTGGGAGAAGGCCGCGGTCAAGAGCCAGACTTCGCTGTCGGCGCTCAACATCGGCCAAAGCGCGATCATTGCAATCGCGGTGACCGCGATCATGTGGCGGGCGACCGCGGGCGTGGTCGAGGGCACGATGACCATCGGCGATCTTGTGCTGGTCAACGCGTTCATGATCCAGCTCTACGTGCCGCTCAACTTCCTCGGCGTCATCTACCGCGAGATCAAGCAGGCGATGGCGGACATGGAGCGCCTGTTCGCGCTCATCGAGGAGCATGCCGAGATCCGCGATGCGCCCGACGCCCGTCCCCTGCAGGTCGACGGGGCGGAGGTTCGCTTCGAGCACGTCAACTTCTCCTACGAGCCGGATCGCGAGATCCTCCACGACGTCACTTTCACCATTCCGGCCGGCCACAACATCGCGGTGGTCGGTCCGTCGGGCTCGGGCAAGTCGACGCTGGCGCGTCTGCTCTATCGGTTCTACGACGTCGGCAGCGGTCGCATCGTCATCGACGGACAGGACCTGCGCAAGGTCACGCAGTCGAGCCTGCGCGAGGCGATCGGCATCGTTCCGCAGGACACCGTCCTTTTCAACGACAGCATCGAATACAACATCGGCTACGGCCGACCGGGCGCGACGCACGAGCAAGTCGTGGACGCCGCGCGGCTTGCCCAGATCCACCACTTCGTCGCCGGCTTGCCCCAGGGCTACGAGACGCCGGTGGGCGAGCGAGGGCTCAAGCTCTCGGGGGGCGAAAAGCAGCGCGTGGCCATCGCCCGCGCGATCCTCAAGCACCCTTCGATCC
>DATKLH010000397.1:0-5815 GCA_035542515.1 Casimicrobiaceae bacterium | reverse complement strand
CAGGGCCATGAAGAAGACGACGCTCACCAGAATGACAAAGCAGATCGCGGCATAGGTGCCGGCAAGATCATAACGCTCGGCAAGATCCTCGATGAGCTGGCCGAGGCCGCCGAAGTTGATCAGGAACTCGACGCCGACGATGTTGATCATGGCGAAGATCAATCCCAGCCGCAGTCCCACGAAGATGGTCGGCAGCGCGGCGGGCAGCAGGATCTTCCAGAATTGTTGCGAGGGCGTCAGGCGAAAGCTGCGGCCCACGTCGATCAGCACCTTGCGCGTGCCCGAAAGGCCCTCGAGCGTCTTGAGGATCACTGGCGCGAGGCCCGCGACGAAGCCGATCATCACGATGGTGGTCGCACTGCGCCCGAAGATCACCAGGAACAGCGGATACATCAGCACGATCGGCGCCGCCGCGAGCGCCGCGACCCAAGTCTCCACCGCGGTGCGCAGCAGCAGGAAACGATTGAGCAACACGCCGAGCGACACGCCGACGCCGATCAGCAGCAAGCTGGCCCAGATCGTCTCCAGCGTCGTTTGCCAGAAACGATGCAACACGTTTTCCTCGACGACGATGCGCGGGATCGCGGCGATGATCTCCGAGGGCAGCGGCACGACGAAGCGATTGATCGCGCCGGCGCGAATCAGCACTTCGATCAGCGCGAACGCGAAGAGCACGGTCGCAACGCCGATGCTGCGTGCCGCAAGTCGCGAAATGGTCATCGCTGCGCCCTGCGCTGCAGCGCGCGCGACTCGTCATCGCGAATGCCGCGGCTCGCTTCCTCGCGCAGGTCGTTCCAGATCTCCGCGACGTAGCGTCCGAAGGTCGCGCTGCTCACCACCTCCGAGTCGCGCGGATGCGGAAGATCGATGGCGACTTCGCGCTTGAGCCGGCCGGGACGATAGGTCATCACGAGCACGCGATCGGAAAGCTGGACCGCCTCGGTGATGTTGTGCGTGATGAGCAGCGTCGTCTGCTTGAGCGTCTGCTGGATCTGCAGGACCTTGTCGCCGAGCAGCAGGCGCGTCTGTTCGTCGAGCGCGGCGAACGGTTCGTCCATCAGCAGGATCTTGGGCTGCGACGCGAGCGTTCTTGCGATGGCGACCCGTTGACGCATTCCGCCCGAGAGCTCGGCCGGGTAGCGTCGCTCGAAGCCGTGCAGGCCGACGAGCTGGATGAAATGCGTTGCACGTTGCACGCGCTCGGGTTTGTCGAGGCCCGCGATCTCGAGCGGGAACGCGACGTTGTCGAGCACCGTGCGCCAGGGGAAGGTCGACTCCTCCTGGAACACCATGCCGATCCCGGCATGCGTGCCGCTGACCGGCGAGCCGGCAACGAGGACATCGCCTTGGTAATCGGCGATCAGCCCTCCGATGATGTTGAACAGCGTGGACTTGCCGCATCCCGAGGGACCGATCACCGATACGAATTCGCCGACTGCGACGTCGAACGAGACGTCGTCGACGGCCGTGATCCCGGCGTCGCCGCTGGCAAAGTGCTTGCGGATGTTGCGCACGCTGAGCAACGCCGACGCGGTAGCAGCAGACGTCGACGCGACGGAGATGGAAGGCGTGCCCATGGCGAATCGGAGGATTCTGCCCGAATCCGGCGAATGCGACGCGCGCTAGCGCTGGACCGCTGCGCCGGCGCCTAGCGAGCCCGCCATCGCCGGCGTGTATCCGGGCAGCACGCGAACGTCGATCACTGCGACGCGCCCCGCGTCGACGGCCGCGATCGCTTCGAGCAGCGATTGTTCGAGCGCATCTTGAGTCTTGATGGGTCCCCACGCGTGCGCGCCCTGCGCACGGGCAATGCCGGCGAGATCGATGTCGGGATCGCTCATGCGCTGGCCGATCCACTTGTTCTCGATCGGACGTCCGCGCATGCGCGCCATGCGCTCCTGGTGCACTTCGTCGTTGTAGAACGATTGGTTGTTCGCGACGATCAGCAGCAGCGGCACGCGGTAATGCGCGGCAGTCCACAGCGCGGTCGCGCCCATCAGGAAATCGCCGTCGCCGCACACCGCGATCGGCAAGCGATCGGAGCCGGCATCGCGCAACGCGAGCGCCGCGCCCACGGCATTGCCTGGGCCCGCGCCGATTCCGCCACCACCGTCCGAGCCCAGGTAATCGAGCGGATGATGGAACGGGTAGCTCGCGGCATTCCAGGAAAGGGGCAGGTGAAGGAGCGACAGCGGGCGCTCGCGCGACACGTCGCGCAGCAGCGTGGCGATGGCATCAGTGGTGAGCGCACCGGCTGGGTCCGTCGCGTGCGTGCTCGTCGCAGCGCGGGGCTGTTCGATGCTCGGTTCATTGGTCGGTGCTGCCGCCGATTCGAGTGCACACAGCAGCGCCGTCACCGTAAGATCGGTTTCCGCCGCGATGAACACATCGGCCGGCGGGAAGCCCTGATGATCCATGCTCCAGCCGTTGTGCAGCACGTGATCGAGCGACACGTGAATCACGCGGGCGGCCGGCTCGCCGCCGCAGGCGGCCTTCAGCGTTCCCGCAAGATCGACCCAATCGAGACTGAGAATCACATCCGCCTCGGCGATCGCTTTGCTCGTGCCGGGCGTCGACATGACCGACGGCGCATCGAGGTGCAGCGGATGGTCGGTGGGGAATGCCGCTCCCACTTTCAGATCCGTTGCGACGCGCGCGCCCAACGCTTCGCCGAGTTGTATCCGCCTGTTCCAGGCATCGACATCCCGTGATGTGCGACCGATCAGCAGCAGCGGACGCTGCGCGCCGCGCAGCAGCTCCGCCGCGCGCGCAATCACCTCGCTGCTCGGCGCTACGCGTGCAGGGGCGCTGTAACGCTCGACATCGATCGACGGCAGGCTCGCGGAGAGTCGCGACTCCTGCATTTCCGCGTCGAGATTCACATACACCGGTCCTTGCGGCGCGGATTGCGCGTGCCACATCGCCCGCAGCAACGCTTCTCGTGCAGCCAGTGGCGACGCAGGCTGATCGTCGAACTTCACATACGGTCGAACCACGGCACCCTGGTCGCGCGCGGTGTGGATCCAGTCGATCCAGGGTCGGCGCTTGGGTGCATCGACCGGTCCGGTGGCGCCGAGAACCAGCACCGGCATCCGATCGCACCAGGCGTTGAAGATCGCCATCGACGCGTGGAACAGGCCGACGTTGGAGTGCACCGCGACGGCCATCGCACGACCGGTGACTTTGGCGTAGCCGTGTGCGAGCGCGACGGCGTGCTCCTCGTGGAGACACAACAGCATCTGCGGATCGCGGTTGCCGAGGTGGTTGACCAGGCTGTCGTGCAAACCGCGGAAGCTGGCACCCGGATTCAAAGCGATGTAGGGAATGCGCAGCGCGCGCAACGTGTCGGCCACGACATCGCTGCCGAATTGCGCGACGGCTCCCGGTGCGCCGACCGGACGCTCCAGTGCATCGTCGTTGCGGTTCGCAGGAGCCTCTCCTGCGCTCCTGCGAGCGTGCGCCATGGTGAATCCGGTCAGCGCGGCGGGATCTGGACCAGCTCGGTGAGCTGCTGTTGCGTGAGCAGTGTCGGTGTGTACTTGAGCGTCACGGCATCCTGCGCGATCTGATCGAGCCCGACGACCTTGTCGGGATTCACCGCCTGCTTGGGAAAGAACTGGTCGCGCGTGCGCTTCGCGGTCTCCAACGAAATGCCTACGAATTCCGCGTACGTCTTGAGTGCTGCGGGATCGTCCGAATACAGCCAGTCGACCGTTTCGCGCCAGGCTTTCATGAAGCGATCCACCGCGGCCTTCTTCGACTGCAGCGTGGGCAGCGTGGCCACGTTCACGCGCACCGTCTGGCCCTTGAAGATCGTCGCGTCGTTGCCGCTCGCGACGATGCGGATCTTGCCTTCGTCGAGTTGCTGCAATCCGAACGGCGGAGCGGACCAGCCGACGTCGATCTGGCCCGACATCACCTGGGTGAGGGTCGGAGCGGGGCCGCCGGTGGCGGTCGGCTTGGCCTTGAGGTCGTATTGCTTCATGAACGCCGTGACGATGCCGTGGGTCGACGAGCCGTTGGTCGAGTAGGCGAGCGTCTTGCCCTCGGTGTCCTTGAGGCTCTTGATCGGCGAGTTGGCGGGGACATACCAATACAGATCGGCAGCGCCGGTGGTTTCCGCGGCGATGATGCGGATCGGCGCGCCTTTGGAGTACGCGCTCATGACGCCCATCACGCCGGTGGCGACGCCGATATCCACACTGCCGGAGAGGACGGCCTGTTGCGTTTCGCCGGCGCCCTGCGTGTAGAGAATCTCGAGCACGAGTCCATGCTTCTTGAAGATGCCGGCGCGCTGGCCGACCTCCGCCACGGAGGTGTCCCAGTTGCCGCGCTGGCCCACCGCAAGCTTGAGCGTGTCCTGCGCGGATGCCGACAACGCCAATGCAGCGAGCGCCAGTCCGGCGAAGGCGCTTCGCAGGGTCGATGCGAACATGGGATCTCCTCCAGAAGTCTGACGCGGCGGTAGGCCGTCGATTATGGCTCGTCGCACAAAGGTGTGTGCGGCGGCGAAATTCGGCGCAGTGTGCCGCGCGTGCCGGTCTAGCGTCAATTTTTCGGTGGCCTGGATTCGGTATGCGATGGTCCGGACCGCAGTACCGGCGCGGAGTCGCGGCCTATCGTGCGGACCTGGCAAAAAAACTTGTAGCCGACACTTTTATTCATCTGGCATAATTGGGCGAGGTTACCTGCGGACCCCCGACCGTGCGCTACGACGAACATGCCTTGCTGGAAGGATTGGTGCGCAAGCTGCTGGACGATCTGCGCGATGCCCACTTCATGATGGCTCGCGGCGCCGAACCTGCCGAGCTCGAGCGGATGTTCTCGGAATGTCGTATCACCCACGGCCAGCTCTCGGCGGCATTGCCGCTGAACGTGGATCGGGCGCGCGCACTGGGCTACCTCATCGTGGATGTACTGGACGAGCGGATCGGCGCGTTGCGCGACATGGCGCGGGAGACGACCGCGGACATCGCGGAACCGCGTCCGCGCGGGCGCGGCGGCGTTCCGAGCGAGCCCGCGCAGGACGACCGCAGCGCGACAGGACCGCTTCCCGATCGGTGCGGTTGCGGCGCGGATCGTTCGCGGTAGCGGTTCGGCGCGGCACCGGGTGCCCCGGCATTACGCGTTGCCGCGCTCGCCTCTGACGGACCCGATCGGCGTTGCCAGCCAGCTCTGCGCATACTCGGCTCCGTCGAGCCGTTCGAATCCGCTCAGCGTGAAGGCGCATGGATTCATTGCGACCAGGCTCACGTCGTAAAGCATCGGAAGCAGGTCCTTGAGCGGCGACGCCACGTCGACCAGCCGCGCCACGCGCAGGTAACGCAGCCGCTGCGGGTCGTGCAGGTATTCCACGCGGAGATCGCCGCACTTCGGGGCCTGGTTGACCACGTCCCTCCGCGGCAGCGGCCTGCCCCAGGCGCACACCAGTACGATGCCGAAGCGCATACCGTATGAATATACGGCATCGCGCCGCAAGCGGCGTGGCGTCCAGACGCTCCGCGACCTCGATGTCGATCCCGTGCACTCGTGCGAGCCGGGCGCGCGGTGTTGCGCCTCGCGCATGGAACGTCCGAGGCGACTCGACGGTCGCAACATGCATAACGATCACAACAAAGGGCCGGCATGTCACCTGCGCTACTCGAGATCCCGGCCTATGCCGATGACGGTGCGCTACGGGTCATCGTGGAGTGTCCGCGCGGCTCGTGCCTCAAGTTCGACTACGACGCCGAGCACGGCGTCTTCGAGGTCGGCCGGCCATTGTCGCTGGGCATGAGCTATCCGTTCGACTGGGGTTTCATCCCGGGTACGCGCG
>DATKLH010000396.1:0-3825 GCA_035542515.1 Casimicrobiaceae bacterium | reverse complement strand
GCCTGGTGGACCGTCCGTTAGCGCGGCTGCCTTCGGGCGGGTCGGCGCTCGTTCATCCGAGGTCGTCATGGCTGCATACGATCTGACCATCCGCAACGGGACCATCGTCACCGCTACCGAGACGTTGCGCGGTGACCTCGGTGTATCGGCCGGTCGGGTCGTTGCCGTCGATAAGCGTCTGCCCAAGGGCGCACGGGACATCGATGCCAGCGGCCGGCTGGTGATGCCGGGAGGCATCGACAGTCACTGCCACGTCGAGCAGCTCTCGAGCATGGGCATGATGTGCGCCGACGACTTCTACTCCGCGACGGTGTCGGCGGCGTTCGGCGGCACCACGACGATCATTCCGTTCGCATGCCAGCATCGCGGCGACTCGCTGCTCGCGGTGGTCGACGACTATGCCGAGCGGGCGCGCGGCAAGGCGGTGATCGACTACGCGTTCCACCTGATCGTGTCCGATCCGACGGAGGAGGCGCTGCAACGCCATCTACCGCAGCTCATCGCATGTGGCATGACGTCGTTCAAGGTCTACATGACCTACGACCGCCTCAAGCTCGACGATTACCAGCTTCTCGATGTGCTGGCGCTAGCCGATCGCGAAGGCGCACTGGTCATGATCCACGCCGAGAACAACGACATAATCCGCTGGATCGCCAGGCGCCTGCTGGAGCGCGGGCATACCGCGCCGCGTTTTCATGTCGTGAGCCATTCGCCCATCGCCGAAGGCGAGGCCGCGAATCGTGCGATTGCGCTTTCGCGCCTGCTCGACGTCCCGATCCTTATCGTGCACGTCGCCGGGATCGAGGCGGCGCAGACTATTCGCGCGGCGCAGGCGCTCGGTGCACAGGTGTTCGCCGAAACCTGCCCGCAATACCTCTTCCTCGAAGCCTCCGACGTGGACCTTCCCGGCATGAACGGTGCGATGTTCTGCTGCAGCCCGCCGCCACGCGACAAGGCCTCGCAGGAAGCGATCTGGGCCGGCCTCGCGAACGGAACCTTCCAGGTGTTCTCGTCGGATCACGCGCCGTACCGCTTCGACGAGTCGGGCAAGCTTCCGAAGGGCGATCAGACCACGTTCAAGGAGATGGCGAACGGCGTGCCCGGCATCGAGCTGCGCATGCCGCTGCTCTTTTCCGAGGGCGTCGGTAAAGGTCGCATCGGCATCAACGATTTCGTCGCGCTTACCGCGACCAATCACGCGCGCATGTACGGGTTGTACCCACGCAAGGGAACGCTCGACGTCGGCTCGGACGCCGACGTCGCGATCTGGAATCCGGACGCGAACCGGACCATCGCGTGGGCGCGCCTGCACGACAACGTCGGCTATACGCCTTACGAAGGCAGGGCGATCACGGGTTGGCCCGAGACGGTAATCAATCGCGGCCGGATCGTGATCTCAGACGGCGCACTGCAGGTTGCCCGCGGCTCGGGCGTATTCATCCCGCGCGGTGCACCCGGGCCGATCGCAAGCAAGCGCGAGTCGACGCAGGACATGCGATGGTTCAAGTCACTGGTGATGTGAGGAATCGACGATGGCACGCAAGCTCAATCTCGCCGTGGCCCAGATGGGTCCGGTGCATCTTGCCGAAGCGCGTGAGAAGGTCGTGCAACGGCTCGTGGCGCTGCTGCGCGAGTCGAAGTCGCGCGGCGCCGAGCTGGTGGTGTTCCCCGAGCTCGCGCTGACGACGTTCTTTCCGCGCTACTGGATGACCGACCAGGAAGAGATCGACCGCTTCTACGAGCGCAGCGTGCCCAACGCCGCGACGCAGCCGCTCTTCGACGAAGCGAAGAGGCTCGAGGTTGGGTTCTATCTCGGCTATGCGGAGCTCACAGCCAGCGGGCAACGCTTCAACACCTCTATCCTCGTCGACCGATCGGGCGCCATCGTCGGTCGCTATCGCAAGGTGCATCTCCCCGGTCACGCCGAGCACAAGCCGCAGGCGCCGTTCCAGCATCTCGAGAAACGCTACTTCGAGGTGGGCGACCTCGGTTTCCGCGTGTGGAAAACGATGGGCGCATCGATCGGCATGTGCATCTGCAACGACCGTCGCTGGCCCGAAACCTTCCGCGTGATGGGATTGCAGGGCGCCGAGGTCGTCGTGCTCGGCTACAACACGCCATCGGTCAACATCCACTGGCCCGAGCCGCCACACTTGCGCATGTTCACGCACCTGCTCCTGCTCCAGGCGCACGCGCACGAGAATGCACTATGGGTCGGCGCGGCCGCCAAATGCGGCGCCGAGGACGGCTTCCACATGATCGGGGGATCGTGCATCGTCGCGCCTTCTGGCGAGATCGCAGCGCAGGCGGTTACCGAGGAGGACGAAGTGCTCGGCTACGCCTGCGATCTGGCACTGGGCGACACGTTCCGGCAGCACGTGTTCAACTTCGCGAAGCATCGCCGGCCGGAGCACTATCGGCTCATCGTCGAACGCACCGGAGCCGGGGAGCCGCTCGGCTGATCGCGCGCGGCGAAGCGCGTTGCTCTTCCGGTCGCTCAAGCTAACCGGTCGATTGCGGCGACAGCGATCGGAATGCGTGCTCGAGGTGCGCGGTCAGGTGGTTGACCGATTCGGCGGCGGGATGGAATGCCGATCGGTAGACGTTCACGCGCAAGCGAATCGGCGGCGCGAGCTTGCGTACCACGATGTGCTTTCCGCCGTCGGCGCGCGCAGTGAATTCGTCGACGATCGCACAGCCGCCGCCGACCTCGACCAGCGCCTTGGCCACGTACGAGGTCTGGATCTGGACCACCGGCGCGAAGGTCATGCCCTGCTGACCGAGCGCTGTCGCGACTGCTGTGCTCGATGGTTCGGTGGAGACGGCAAGGAAACGATCGAGCTCGATGTCCTTCAGCCGGATCGGGCGTCGATGGCGATCGGCGGAGCGTGAGCTCTCACGATCGATGTAGACGAGATCGCAATAGCCGAGCGTGACCGCGTACAGGCCGGCCGGCGCGCCTTCGCGCTCCTCGATCTCGAAGCCCACGGCAAGATCGAACTCATGCATCAGGAGCGATCGGTGCAAATCGGCGGAGTGGCGCGTGCCGATCTCGATGGTCGTTCCCGGAAAGCGCTTGCGATAGCTGGCGACCGCCAGCGGCAGCAGGTTGAGACCGAGTGCGGGCAGGCAACCGACGCGCAGGCGTCCGGTCGCGCCGCGGCGCAGGTTGGCAGCGACCTGCTGAACCGCATCCAGATGCTGGAACACCTTCTCGACCGCACCGGCGAGCATCTCCGCTTCGGGTGTGGGCTGCAAGCGCCCGCGATCGAGCCGGAACAGCTTGAAGCCGAGCTGGAGCTCGGCGTGCTTCAGCGCCTGGCTTACCGCCGGCTGGCTGATGCAAAGCAGCTCGGCGGCCCGGCTGATCGAGCCGGAACGCTTGATGGCATGGAAGACTTCGACGTGACGCAGACGCATCGCGGGCGCAGTTTGCGCATTCTAGAACGATCGGGCGCGCGGCGCGTGTTCCCAGGAACCGGCGCGCGGGTTTGGCATTGCGCGAGCGGGTCATGCAATCGCGCAACTCGGTCGGCGATGCGATCGACCGCCGACGTGCGCTATGCCTGTACGTAGGGCCCGCTTGGATGCAATCGTCGCCCGGACTGCGTCGTGCTGCGGTCCGATGCGAGCTGCGATGTGATCCTGGACGTCGGCGCGCTCAACGGGGGAGGTGGCCCTCGATCTCGGCGGCCGGAGGCGAACGCTCGGGATCGAGGCAGCGCATCACGTAGCCGTCGATCATCGGTTCCCAGAACTGCCACAGTCGCCTCAGCTCCGCGATCGGCTGCTCGTGGAAATCGACGCGCAGGTCCACTGGCGTGA
>DATKLH010000395.1:0-6368 GCA_035542515.1 Casimicrobiaceae bacterium | reverse complement strand
CATCGGCCCCACGATCTGCAAGCCGATCGGCAAGCCGTCGCTCGTCATGCCGCAGGGAATCGCGCAGGCCGGTTGCTGGGTGAGGTTGAAAGGGTAGCTGAACGGCGTCCATGCGAGCATCGCCGCTGCACTCATCGGCTGGTGACCCGCGGGCTTCGCGTCGAAGGCCGGTATCGCAACCGCCGGGGTGACGATCGCGTCGTAGCGTTGCATGAACTGTCGCATGTGACTGCCCAGCGTCATGCGACGCATCTGCAGCCGGTGGAATTCCAGCGCGGACGTGGTCGATCCCAGTTGCGCCTGCGCGGCGAAATCGGGATCGGCAACCGCTCGTTGCTCCGGCGCGAGCGCGTTCCAGATCGACCACGAGCCGACGAACCACAATCCGGTGGCGATGTCGATCGGATCGTCGATGCCGGGATCGACCTGTTCGACTATCGCGCCCGATTCGGCGAGCAGCGCTACCGCGTCTGCGCATGCCTGCGCGACTTCGCGGTGCACATCGCGCGCGTAGCCGAGCGTCGGCGACCATGCGATGCGCAGTCCGCGTACGCCATCCTCGAGTCCGCGTGTGTAGTCGCTATCGTCCGGCGGCAGCGAGGTCCAGTCGCGCGCATCCGGCGCTTTCATCAAGTTCATCATCAACGCAGCATCGCGCACGCTCATCGTCACCGGGCCGATGTGCGCGACGGTTCCGAACGGCGACAACGGATACGCCGGGACGCGTCCGAAGCTCGGCTTGAGGCCGAAGGTGCCGCAGAAGCTGGCGGGAATGCGTATGCTTCCCGCGCCGTCGGTCCCGACCGCAAGCGGCCCCATGCCGGTCGCAACGGCCGCGACCGCACCACCCGACGATCCGCCGGGACTCTTGTTGCTATTCCACGGATTGCGCGTGATGCCGGTGAGCGGCGAGTTGGTCTCGGCCTTGCAACCGAACTCGGGTGTGCAGGTCTTGCCGACGAGCACGGCGCCTGCTTCGCGCAAGCGCGCGGTAACCGGCGCGTCGGTGTCCCAGGCCTGATGCGAATCGACCGTGCGGCTTCCGCGCAGCGTCGGCCATCCGCGGGTGAGGATCAAATCCTTGATCGACGTCGGCACGCCGTCGATGGCGCTGAGCGGAGCTCCCGCACTCCAGCGCTGTTCGCTCGCTTGCGCAGCGACGAGTGCTTTCTCTGCGGCTACGATACAAAAAGCGTTGACGGCCGGATTGACTCGATCGATGCGCGCCAGAACGGCGTGTATTGCTTCGATGGGCGATGCTTGGCCTGTGCGATAGAGCTCGACGAGCTCGGCGGCTGTGCAATCGGCAAGATCGGTGGCGGTCATGGATCGATCACCTCGGAAGCATCCAGTCGGCACTTGCGGGTCTCTGGGGCAAGTGCAGTGTCGCTGTTGCTGCAGGCGTTTCGGCGATCACGCGGCCGGCGCGGAACACCTTGAGCCGGGTCGCGCGCAAGCGAATCGCTTCGATGGGATCGCGTGCCTGCAGCAGCACGAAGTCCGCGCGACAACCTGGCGCGATGCCGTAGTCGCGCAGCCCGAGGATGCGCGCGGCATGGGTGGTGACCGCGTCGAAACAGGCGCGCATCGCATCCTGTCCGGTCATCTGCGCCACATGCAGTCCCATCGCAGCGACTTCGAGCATGTCGCCGCTGCCGAGCGCGTACCACGGATCCATCACGCAGTCGTGCCCGAACGCACAGGTGATGCCTGCCGCGATGAGCTCGGGCACGCGCGTCATTCCGCGCCGCTTGGGATAGCTGTCGTGGCGGCCCTGCAGCGTGATGTTGATGAGCGGATTCGCCACGGCATGGACCTGCGCTTCGCGCATGAGCGGCAGCAGTTTCGATACGTAGTAGTTGTCCATGGAGTGCATGGACGTCAGGTGCGAGCCGGTCACGCGACCCTGCAATCCCAGGCGCTGTGTCTCGAAGGCCAGCGTCTCGATGTGACGTGAAAGCGGATCGTCCGACTCGTCGCAGTGCATGTCGACCGGCAGCCCGCGACGCGCCGCGATCTCGCATAGCACGCGCACGCTCTGCGCGCCTTCCGCAGCGGTGCGTTCGAAATGCGGAATCCCGCCCACCACATCGACGCCGAGATCGAGCGCGCGCTCGAGGTTCGCGACCGCACCCTCGGCACGCAGCGCGCCATCCTGCGGGAATGCGACGAGCTGAAGATCGAGGTAGGGCTTTACCCGCTCCCGCACATGCAGCAGCGCTTCGACCGCGAGAAGCCGCGCGTCGCAGACGTCGACGTGCGTGCGGATCGCCAGGAGGCCCTTCGCGACGGCCCAGTCGCAGTAGGCGAGGGCGCGCTCCACCAGTCCCTCTTGCGTGAGCATCGGCTTGAGCTCGCCCCACAGCGCGATGCCCTCGAGCAGCGTGCCGCTGCGATTGATGCGCGGCATGCCATACGAAAGCGTCGAGTCCATGTGGAAGTGCGCGTCGACGAAGGGCGGCGCAAGCAGCAGCCCTGCCGCGTCGATCGTATCTTTCGCTCGCGCCGCGATGTTGGGCGCGACATCGACGACACGCCCGTTCGCGACGAGCACATCGATCCCGGTCCGGCCGTCGGGAAGATTCGCGTGGGTGATCAGGAGCTCGTGCATGGTGACCGTCGCTTGGCTCGACCGTCGTTCCGGCGCATGCCGGACCCGGGCGATTCTCGTTCGACCGCCTTCAAACGTGCAAAAGTCGCTGGGTCCCGTGTTGCGCCGGGACGATGGCTAGGTTGATTGACGCAAATATCGTAGCGCGCAGCGATCACTTCGTCCCGAAGATTCGATCGCCGGCGTCGCCCAATCCGGGCAGGATGTAGCCGTGCTCGTTCAGCTGGCGGTCGATTGCCGCGGTGTACACCGGAACGTCGGCGTGCGCCTCGCGGAAGGTGCGCAGGCCCTCGGGACAGGTCAGCAGGCACACGAGCCGAATCGAGCGCGGATGCGTTTCCTTCAGTCGATCCACGGCCGCGACCGCCGAATTGCCGGTGGCGAGCATCGGATCGAGCACGATCGCATCGCGCTCGCGCATGCCGCCGGGCATCTTGAAGTAGTACTCGACCGCGACCAGCGTGCGCGGATCGCGGTACAGGCCGACATGGCCTACGCGAGCGCCGGGGACGACGTTGAGGAAGCCGTCGAGCAGCCCGGTCCCCGCGCGCAGGATCGGAACGAACACGAGCTTCTTGCCGTCGATGAGGCGGCTTTTCATCGACTCGAGCGGCGTCTCGATCTCGACTTCGTGCATCGGCATGTCGCGCGTGACCTCGTACGCCATCAGCGCGCCGATCTCGCTCAGCAGGCGCCGGAAGCTCGTGGTGCTGGTCTCCTTCCTGCGCAGCAGCGTGAGCTTGTGCTGGATCAACGGATGGTCGAGGAGGTGTACGTGGTCGTCCATGCTTTCCTCGCGACAAGCTGGTGCCGGTTGACGGGACCTAGAAAACGGTGCCGTCGCTGTCGATGGCAAGCGGCGCCGCGCCGTCGCGTCGCTGCGAAGCGAGCTGACGTCCCGCAGCCCAGGTTCCGCCTTCCAGCACGCAGGCGAGCGGAAGATCCGGTCGTCGCAGCAGGGTGCGCACGCGTGCAGCGAGCTCGTCGATGAGCGTCACGGTCAGCGCGCGCCATTCGACCACCAGCGCGCTACCCACGCTCCAGTGCGGGATCGCGAGTGCGTCATCCACCAGCGCGATCACGCCGCTGTCCAGCAGAAGCCCGCCATTGCGGTATTCCGGCAACGCCGTGAGCGCATCCTGACCTTCCACTTGCACGCCCGCCCACTCGACCGGCTCGAACAGCGAATAGGCCAGCCATTGCGTGAGCTTGTGAAACGGCACCCAGCCGCTACTCGATCCTGCGCCGCCTGCGGCCGGATGTCGCCATGTATCGCCGAGCGGCACGCCATCGTGCACACTGCCGGTCAGCCAGATATCGTTGAGGCGAGCGAGCAGTGCGGCCACGACGGCCGACGCTTCGATCGTCTGCACCGTGGCGCCACGCGTAAGGACGTCGAACAACGCGCCAGGCCGCGCGGCGACGCCGAAGCGCGATTCGTCGGCCAGGGCGTGGGCAAGCCGCCGCAACAGCGCGACTCGGCCGGACAGTCCCACGATCGGATTGTCGCGCGTGACCTGGAAGATCCGCGCAAGACGCGCATCGTCGATACGGCTCAATGCGAGTGCGTCGACGCGACATGGCTCGTCGGGGCGCGACGAGAACGCGCCGTCGAGGAACGCGCGCAGCGTCGCCACGGCGAGGCCCTCCGAGCGCGCATACACGTTCCCGGTTTGCGCTTCGCGGTAGTGCCATTGCGGGCCCGCGCCGGCGTCGAGCAGCACGCTGATGACGGCGAGATCGATGCGAGCACGCGCGATGTCGGCCGAGCTTGCACCAGCGAGCTCGCGGTCGACGAGCGCCTTGCGGTCTATCCCACCGACGTCGAAGTGGCGCCAGCGGCTGTGACCTGGAATGCGCAGGTCGGGATAGCGTTCGCGCGTGACATCGGCGACGAGGGTTGCCGCGTCGTCGAGGCGGTCGCGCTGCACGCGAAAGTGCGAAGTGCGCCCTTCCTCGACTGCACGGGCGATGTTGCCACAGCGCTCGCGCACGGTGACCAGCGAGTGCAATTCGGTGACCGGCGAGGGCGCGAAGCGCTCGCGCCCGAGCGCGGCCGCAGTCACAGGTCGCGGCCCTTCGTCTTCGCCAGGTGCTCGGGATCCGGCGATGGGGACTCGCTGAAATAGCCGCCGGCCACCTTCGCGTGCATCTCCACGCGCGCATCCGCCGGGATGAGCTCGTCGGGAATCGGGATGCGCTTGCCGACCTCGATGCCGGAACCGACGATAGCGTCGTACTTCATGTTGCTCATCGACACCAGGCGGTGGATCCTGCGCACGCCAAGCCAGTGCAGCACGTCGGGCATGAGCTCCTGGAAGCGCATATCCTGCACGCCGGCGACGCATTCGGTGCGCAGGAAGTAGTTGCTCGCCGAGTCGCCGCCTTCCTGCCGCTTGCGCGCGTTGTACACGAGGAATTTGGTCACCTCGCCCAACGCACGACCTTCCTTGCGGCAGTACACGACCAGTCCGACGCCACCGGCCTGCGCGCCGCGTATGCATTCCTCGATCGCGTGCGTGAGATAGGGCCGGCAGGTGCAGATGTCCGAGCCGAACACGTCCGAGCCGTTGCATTCGTCGTGCACGCGTGCGGTGAGCGTCACCGTCGGGTCGGCGAGGTCGCGCGGATCGCCGAACACGTACACGGTCTGTCCACCGATCGGCGGCAGGAACACCTCGAGATCGCCGCGCGTGACCAGCTCGGGATACATGCCGCCGGTTTCCTCGAACAGCGCGCGACGCAGGTCGGTTTCGCTGACCTTGAAGCGACGCGCTACGCCCGGCAGCCACCACACCGGCTCGATCGCGGCCTTGGTCACGATGGCAGAACCATTGCCGGCCAGGATGCGCCCATCTGCGGCGAGTCGACCGCCCGCCATTGCCGCGCGCACTTCCGGCAGGTCGATGTGCGCCTTGGTCACGGCGATGGTGGGACGGATGTCGTAGCCGTCGGCGAGGTAGGGCTTGTAGGCTTCCGCCACCACCGCTCCCCACGGATCCATCGACACGATGCGCTCGGGATCGGACCATTGCGCGTACGGTCCGATCGTGTCGGTCGGCGCGGTATTGGTCAGATCGGCGCGATGGCCGCGCGGCAGCGAGCGGGTCGCCACCGCGAGCGCGCGATACACGCCATAGCTCCCGCTGTGCGAGCCGATCACGTTGCGATGGCTGCGGTGGGTCGTCGTGCCGACGATCGGACCGCGGAGCAGCGGATCGGCGGCGCCCCAGCGCAGCGGCGGCGCGCCGTGACCGACGTCCTCGACCGGATGCGAGGTCAGGCGAATGTGCGGTGCGCGGGTTGTTGGTTCGCTGCTCATGCGTAGCAGAGGATTTCGGCTGCATTCACTATACGCCAAGCCGTGCCTGGCGATTCGCGCGCCGCCGAACGGGGCAGGAGACAGGGTGCGATGCGCTTCGGCCCAAGGTGCGCGCTCCGGTGAGTTCCTTGCAAACCCGGCACGACTTGCACTGCGCATTGCCCGCACGCGAGGTGCGCGACGCGGCACTGCGAATATTCCGCACGCCCCCAGACCCGTGGCCGTCCTCCAGCCAACAATACGTAATCAGAGGTGAACTATTTCGGCATCAACGATGCGGTGTCGGGCGACTATCGTAGCGGGGCGTTGTTCGACCCGGTCGTGCTCAGCCTCTACGATGCGTGGGATTCCCCGCATCGCAACGGCTGGTCGGCGGGCGATTCGCCGAGCGTGGTCGAGGCGCGCCGCGCGGTGGCGCGCGGCCAGGCGCTGTTC
>DATKLH010000394.1:0-3446 GCA_035542515.1 Casimicrobiaceae bacterium | reverse complement strand
CCACCAGCGACTCGCGGCAGCCGTACAGGTTGTCGAACTTGCTCTTGGTGACCGAGTCGTTGACGTTGATGGCGGGGAAGCCGAGGCGGTCTTCCTTGTGCATCTGGTAGAGACGCTTGACGCCGGTGGTCGTCTCCTCGGTCACGCCCTTGATGCCCGCTTTGCGGCGCGAATAGAACTGCGGATCGCGCGCAAGGCGCTTGCCGATCGCGGCGAACAGGGCGCGCTCCTCGTCGCTCGTCGGATGAGCGAGTACGGCTCGATCCTTCTCGGCCTGCGCGCCGAGATGGACGAGCAGCGTCGCGTCGCCGCCGTCGTCGAGGATCATGTTGGGGCCGTGGTTGTCGCCCCATTCGAAGATGCGGTGCGTGTACTCCCAGTACTCGTCGAGCGACTCGCCCTTGTAGGCGAACACCGGCGTGCCGCGCGCCGCAATCGCCGCCGCGGCATGATCCTGCGTCGAGTAGATGTTGCACGAGGCCCAGCGCACCTCGGCGCCGAGCGCCTGCAGGGTCTCGATGAGCACGGCGGTCTGGATCGTCATGTGCAGGCTGCCCGCGATGCGCGCACCGCGCAACGGCTGCTCGGGTGCGAACTCCTCGCGGATCGCCATCAGGCCGGGCATTTCGGTCTCGGCGATGGCGATTTCCTTGCGCCCCCAGTCGGCGAGCGCAAGGTCGGCGACCTTGTAGTCGGCGAATTGAACTGCTTCCTTGACATCGTTCATGTCAGTCACTCCCGTTCAACGAGTGATCCGTGGTGCGGGAACGATGGCCTGGCAACGTCCGCTCGTGTCCCGTGACGGATCACGGTTCAACGAGCGCCGTTCGAAAGAGGCCGCGAGCGGCCTGCCCCGAGCCTGGCAGTCCCGCGCCTTGAACGGACGGGCGGGCCTGTTGCAACGCTCCTCGGGGGCGTGAGGAAGGCGCCATTGTACCCGACGCCACGCCGCGGTCCATTTCAGCCGGATCGCCTGGATGATCGGCCAATCATGTGCGCAACAGGGTGAACACGATCTGCCGGCCGGGTTGCGCCGGACCGCGATCGGGTGCACGACAATGCGGCGTACCATTGCCGATTCCGGAATCGGCAAGACGTGCGCGATCGAAAACCCGCAGCGTCCGCCATCGGCCATTCGCGTCACTCGTGAGACGCGATTCCGCCTCGACCGCAAGGAGCCATGACCACCTTCGAGCTCGTCCTGCGCGCCACCGCCTTCACGCAGCTCGTGTTCCTCGCCATCGCACTGCTGCTCAAGGCGAGGGCCGAACGCGCGCTGATGTACGCCGCGCTGCTGCCGTTCGGTCTCGCGACGTTCATGATCACCTCGGCACCGCTGCGGACCGGCACACTCGGACCGCTTGTGCTGCCGCTCACCGTGTTTTGCGTTGCCAATCCGGTCTGGCTCTGGATCTTCGCCAGGGCCTGGTTCGACGACGATTTCCGTCCCGGCATCGTGGACGGCGCCGCACTTGTCGGCATGGTGGCCGTCGGGCTCGCGCACGAGATGGGCAGCGGTGGCGCGCCGCCACCGTGGCTCGACGGACTGTTCAAAGCGGCGATCCTGGGGTTCGTCGGCCTGGCCGTGGCTCATGTCTTCGGCGCGCGTCACGCCGATCTGATCGAAAGCCGACGTCGTGCGCGCGTCGGGTTCGTCGCGGCGATCGGCGCATACGCCGCAGTCGCGATGGTCCTGCAGTTCGTGTACGGCCGCTGGTTGCCGAGGTCGATCGTGCAGGCGAACATCGTGTTGATCCTGCTCCTCGCCTTTGCGTTATCGCTCGCACTCGCCAATCTGCCTGTCAGGCGATTGCGCGACTCCGCGTTCGCAGACCTTCTGCACGGCGAGGGCGGTGACGGGGTGAAGCCGCATCGCGACCTGGACCAACCCGACGAGAAAGCCGCTTCGCTTGCCTGGGCGCGCCCCGGCACCGCGCCGGTTGCGGATGTGCAGGGCACGACGCGTGTCCGCGGTCAGCGCCCACCGACCACGGTCGATGCGGAGCTGGTCGCGCGGATTCGCGCGGCGATGGAGGTCGAGCACCTCTATCGTGACGACACGATGACCGTCGCGCAGCTTGCCAAAGCCGTGGGCTCGCAGGAATACCTCGTGCGCCGTGCGATCAACGGTGCGCTCGGCTATCGCAACTTCAACGCTTTCCTGCATCGCTACCGGCTCGACGAAGCGAGCGAGCGCTTGCGCTCGGAGCCGCACCTGCCGGTGCTCACCATCGCCCTCGACGTCGGGTTCGGCTCGATCGGGCCGTTCAACCGGGCATTCCGCGCGCGGTATGGATGCACGCCGACCGAGTTCCGTGCGGTGGCGGAGCCGCGCCCGGAACCACCGACGCGGTACTCGGACACCAACGCGGTGGGACGCGCGATCTAGCGCTCCGTGCAACGGCCGGGAAGCGTGGCCGATTTCGAAATCGCCCCGATGTCGTAACGATCCGGCGAGCCGGATCATCGCCGTTTCGGCACGCTCGCCACCATCGCGGCTGCCTGGGCCGCGCACTCGGAGCGTCGCATGCGGATGGCCAAGCTGTCGGTCCTGATCGGAGGTTTGCTTCTCGGCGCGGCATTGGGCCTCGCGATGGCGGGAACCTGCGCCGCCGACGAATTGCCGCGCAAAGCCGACTGGCAAATGCGCTTGGCAAGCGATACGGCGGCGGGCGGGATCCGTATCGTCTCGATCGTTGCGGATTCTCCCGGCGCACGCGCCGGCCTGCGGGTGGGCGATCGCATCGTGAGCATCGACTCCCAACCTGTCGCATCGAGCGCCGACATCGCGCGGCATCGACATCGCTCGATTGGCGGGGCCGCGATCGAATTCGTCGTGGAACGCGATGGCCGACGAATCTCGGCGCGCATGGTAGCGAGTGCACGAGCGCGCGAGTCGTACCAGGACCTCGACGTGCGCTACCTCGCGGCGAAAACCGATGCCGGCTTCGCCGTCAGCATGATCGTCACCCGGCCGCGCGATGCCGGCCGCAGTCCCGCGATCGTGTTCGTGCCGTGGCTGTCCTGTGACGGCATCGACTATCCGCGCGGCGCCGTGGACGGATGGAGCCGCCTGCTGCTCGAGCTCGCACACACATCGGGAATGGCGCTGGTGCGCGTCGAGAAAGCGGGCCTTGGCGACAGCACCGGGCCCGCATGCGTCGATGCCGATCTGGATGCCGACATGGCGGGTTATCGTGCGGCGTTGCGCGAGGTCGCGCGACTGCCCGAGATCGATCCTTCGCGCATCGTGCTGTTCGGCGGAAGCATCGGTGCGGCGCTCGCGCCGGTGCTCGCGCGCGACTTTCCCGTGCGCGCAATCGTGGCGAGCGGTGGTTTCTACAAGACCTGGCTCGAGCACATGCTCGAGCTCGAGCGACGGCGACTCGGCTTCGAAGGTGCAACGCCCGCGCAGATCGGCAAGGCGCTGCGCGGCTATGCGGATT
>DATKLH010000393.1:0-6968 GCA_035542515.1 Casimicrobiaceae bacterium | reverse complement strand
TGACGCCGCTGCGCAAGCTGTGGATCGCCTGGCGGACGGCGCGCTCAACGTGAGGACCATCGCCGCACCCCAGCCGGGCAACCCGGCGAACCAGGTGGCCGTCATCGGCGGTGGCTGGGCCGGCTGCGCGGCTGCAGCCGTGCTCGCCGGGCACGGCATGCAGGTGACGGTCTACGAGGCCGCGCCCACGCTCGGCGGGCGCGCTCGACGCGTGCTGCGCGACGGCCTGCCTCTCGACAACGGCCAGCATCTGCTGCTCGGCGCTTACGAAGCCACACGGCGGATCCTGTGGGCCACACACTCGCACGCCACCGACCCGGGACTGTTGCGACAGAGGCTCGCGATTACGCCGCTGTCGCGCTCCTCGCCCAATGCGGTAAGCGTGGAAGCGGCGCGAATGCGTCCGCCGTTCGACCTGCTCGTCGGCATCCTGCGGGCGCGCGGGCTGGGACGACGCGAGCGCCTCGCGACGGTCGGCTGGTTTGCGCGGTTGCAGCGTCAACGGTTTCGGCGAGCGCCCGAGGAGACCGTTGCGCAAATGCTCCTGTCGCAATCTCCTCGCGTGGTGGAGCAGCTCTGGACGCCGCTGTGTCTTGCGGCGCTCAATACCCGACCGCACGACGCATCGGCTCAATTGTTCGCCAACGTGCTCAAGCGCGCGTTCGCCGGGCACCGTGGCGACTCCGATTTCCTGTTGCCCACGGTCGACTTGTCCGAGCTGCTTCCCGACGCGGTCGCGCGCATCCTCGATGCACGCAATTGCGCGGTGCATACGCGCACGCCGGTTCACATCCGTGGTGTCGATGGCGCCGGCGTGCATCTGCGCTCGAAGGAAGAACGGCGCTGGCGCAAGCCGGCCGCCGTGGTCGCCGTCGGGCCCCATCAGCTTCAGACCCTGTTCGACGACAGCGCGATCCAGGATCCCGCGATCGCGGGATTGCTCGAACAGACCTCCACCTGGCGTTACGAACCGATCGCTACGGTCTACCTCGGCTTTCGCGAGCGCCTGGCACTGCCGGCGCGCATGACGCGTCTCGACGACGCACCCGGACAGTGGTTGTTCGATCGACGCGACATCCTGATGCGTGCACCCGGCGCATCGTCGGGGTTGAAGCTGCGATCGATGGTGGCGGTCGTCATCAGCGCAAGCGACGACCAGGCCGGCATGGAGGGTCAGCGCTTGGTGGCCACCGTGCAGGAGCAATTGCGCAATCTGCGTCCCGAATGGCCGCGGTGCGTCTGGTCGCAGGTGATCACCGAACGCCGCGCAACCTACGCATGCCTCGCCGGTATGCAACGCCCGGCATGGGGACGGCTGACCAAAGGCCTGTATCTCGCCGGCGATTACACCGATCCGGACCTTCCGGCGACGCTGGAAGCCGCGGTGCGCAGCGGCGAAGCGGCGGCCCGCGCATTGCTCGCCGATCGCAAGATCGCGCGCACGCGCTGACAACGGCTCAAGCGCGCTCCACCGGCGGGGTCGCGTGTCCGGGACCTAGCGCCCGCTGCATGAACACCACGTCGAGCCAGCGATCGAACTTGCGGCCGACGCTAGCGAGCGCGCCGGCGTGCGCGAACCCCGCGCGCGCGTGCAAGGCGATCGAAGCGGTGTTCGCGGCATCGCCGATGACCGCGATCATCTGGCGATCGCCGCGCGCCGTGCACAGCTCGAGCATGCGCTTCAGGAGCATCGATCCGATCCCGTGACCGCGCGCCTCTTCGGCGACATAGACCGAATCCTCGCAGGTGAAGCGATAACCGAAGCGCGTGCGATACGGTCCCGCGTAGGCGTAAGCCACCACGCGACCAGCGTCGTCGGCGACCAGCCACGGATAGCCGTCGCGCCGAATCGACGCGTAGCGGCTGGCCATTTCCTCCACCGACGGCGGGTCCACTTCGAACGATCCGCTGCCATGGCGCACGTGGTGCGCGTAGATCGCCGCAATGGCCGGCATGTCGGCGTCGCGCGCCGGGCGCAGCGACACGTCGGCCTTCGACGTCATGCCGCGTTCCTCGATTTACCGACATTGCGCTGGCGCATCAGACGCTGCTGCTCGCGGTTCCACTCGCGCTCCTTGAGGGTCGCGCGCTTGTCGTGCTGCTTCTTGCCCTTGGCGAGACCGATCTGCAGCTTGATGCGACCATCCTTGAAGTGCAGGTCGAGCGGCACCAGCGTGTAGCCGGCGCGTTCCACCTTGCCGACCAGGCGATTGATCTCCTCGCGATGCATGAGCAGCTGGCGCGTGCGCGTGGGATCGGCGTGAACGTGCGTCGAGGCGCTGGTGAGCGGCGCGATGTGCGATCCGAGCAGGATGAGCTGGCCGTCCTTGACGACCACGTATGCTTCGTTGAGATGCGCGCGACCGCCGCGGATCGCCTTCACCTCCCAGCCGGTGAGCGCGAGACCGGCCTCGAACCGTTCCTCGATAAAATACTCGTGATGCGCCTTGCGGTTCTCGACGATGCTCATAGTGACATCGATGCAAAAGGCTTCGGGCGGTTCAGTGCCGTGCGCAAGGTCGGCGTAGCGCCTTTTGCATCGAGATTGAGGCTACGCGGACGCCCTCGGGGCGGCCCGTCGGGCGTCCGCCGGCAGTCACACGAAACAACGCACGCCATGCGCACGCCGGGCATATTGCGACGCTTACGTCCTGTCGCCGACGTTGCGTGCCAGCGGGGAATCGGTGGGGGCCGCGCTTCTCCTGAGAGCGGCATTCTACGCGGGACGCCATGCACCGCGTGAACAAGTCGGTGTTGCTGCCGCACAGTTGCGCGGAAATGTTCGACCTGGTCGATCACGTCGAGCAGTATCCGGCGTTCATTCCATGGTGCGCGGCTGCGAAGGTGCTCGAGACGCGCCCGCAAGGCAAGACCGCGCGGCTCGACCTCGACTATCACGGCGTGAAGGCGCACTTCACCACCGACAACACCGAGGTGCCGCCGCGCCGCATCGTCATCACGCTGCGCGATGGACCCTTTCGCCACCTGCACGGCGAGTGGCGCTTCAACGCGCTCGCCGAGGACGCCTGCAAGGTCGAATTCGAGATGGCCTACGAGTTCGAGTCGGCGCTGCTCGAGAAGATGATCGGACCGATGTTCAATTACATCGCGAACACGTTCATCGACGCGTTCGTGCGCCGCGCCGACGTGGTCTACGGAGACAAGATATGAGCGCGCGGCTGCGCGTCAAGGTGGCGTATGCCGCGCCGGGTGTCGAACATCTGATCGACGTCGTGGTCCCCGCGGGGGCCGTTGTGCGCGATGCCGTGGCTGCGACCGACATCATCGCCTTGGCCGGCATCGAGCCGTCCGCAGTGAGCTATGCAATCCACGGGCAGCGCGCTCACGCGGCGACACCGCTCGCCGACGGGGATCGCATCGAGCTGTTGCGCCCGTTGCAGGCGGATCCCAAGACCACCCGGCGCAGACGCGCCGCATCGCATCCCATCGCCCGCGAAGCTCGCCAACCACGCACGACGCAGCGGCGCAGATCGAAGGTCGAGTAATGAAGTAGCGCCCGGAGCGACGATCAGCGCCGCGAGCCGGCGGTACGCGGGCATCCTGATTCCGGCGCGACAGGAGGGGTTACAGCGAAGTCCAAGGGGCGGCACGCGGCCATCCCAATGTCATAAAAGCGCTTGGCGGCGCATGCCGTTTCCGTCACAATGCCGCCCATGCGACCCTGGTCAAGTCGTGCTCGAATCGCGGCAGGCGTGCTGGCGGCGCTCGCATTTTGCGCGCCGGCATCCGGCAACGAAGTCGATGGCCGGAGCATCGCCGAAACCGCACGCGACTCGGCGAAGGTCGCGGCAAGCTCGGTTTGGCGCGGCGCTCAGGATCTCGCGACCTTTGCCCTGGGTCTGATCGGCGTGAGCTACCGCTTCGGCGGCAGCACGCCGGAGCAGGGACTCGATTGCAGCGGTCTCATACGCTACGTGTTCCAGCAGGTGACCGGCGTAACGTTGCCGCGCACGGCGCGCGAGCTGAGCGGCATGGGCAAGAAGGTCGCGCTAGCCGACCTCCAGCCTGGCGATCTGGTGTTCTTCAACACGCGCCGCTTCGCGTTCTCGCATGTGGGCATCTACCTGGGCGACAACCAGTTCGTCCATGCTCCGCATCGCGGCAGCGAAGTGATGGTCACGCAGATGTCGGGGTATTGGCAGAGGCGTTTCAATGGGGCACGCCGCCTGGTTGGCGTGGTGCCATCACTGGTTCCCAGCATTGCCGCCGAGCTCGTGAGCTCGGCATCGGCTCAGGCTCCGAGCGCGCAAACCCCGGACGACCTTGCGCCGGACGATGCAGGTCCCGCCGAGTCGACACAGGCGGGGATCCCCGCGGATACGCCCGCGCAGCCCTGAGTTCAGGGCCTTCTGACGCCGGCGCGAAGCAATCGCTCGGCCAATTCGGTTTCGTTGCCCTGTCGCGCATAGTCGAGCGCGGTCGCGCCGCTCTGGTTGCGCTGGTTGACGTTCGCGCCGCGACTTACGAGCAGCTCTGCGGTGCTGATCTTGTGCTCGCGCACCGCCATCATCAGCGCGCTGGTCCCGTTCGGCGAGGTCGCATCGATGTTGGCGCCCTGGTCGAGCAGGAAGCCGACGACGTCGTCGTTGCCGCCGGTGGCGGCGTAGATCAGCGGCGTCCAGCCGGGGAAATCGAGCGACGCGCCACGCGCGCGCAGCTTCTTCACCATGTCGAGGTTGCCCTTGAGCGCGGCGAGCATCAACGCGGTTTCGCCATGCCGATTGCGCGCGTCGACGTGCGCCTTCGCGGCGAGCAACGCGTCCAGCGCGCCCGATGATCCGTTGCGGGCGGCGATCGCAATCAGCGGATCGCCGCTCGCGCCCACGCTGTCGGCATCGATGCCGCGAGCGAGCAGCCTCTTGACCTCCGCGACACGATCGTTGGTGACGGCGATGACCATGTCGTCGAGCAACTGCTGGGCAGCCGCCGGCGCTGCCGCGCTTGCTAGCGCAACGAACAGGACGAGCAACCATCGATCAATGCGCATGAGGGTCGATCCGGAACAGACGGAAGAAGTTCGCGGAAGTGACCGCGCCAATCGCCTCGGGCGTCGTTTCACGCAAGCGCGCGATTTCCTCGGCGACATGGCGAACGTAGCCGGGCTGGTTGGGCTTGCCGCGAAACGGCACCGGCGCGAGATAAGGACTGTCGGTTTCGATCAGCATGCGGTCGAGCGGCACCCGGCGCGCCACGCCCTTGAGCGCGGTCGCGTTCTTGAAGGTCACGATCCCCGAGAAGGAGATGTGGAAGCCGAGGTCGAGAGCCGCCTGCGCGACATCCCAGGCCTCGGTGAAGCAGTGCATGACGCCACCGACGTCGTTCGCGCGCTCCTCGCGCATGATTGCGATCGTGTCGTCGGCTGCCGAGCGCGTATGCACGACAAGCGGCTTGCCCGCCGCGCGCGCAGCACGGATGTGCGTGCGAAAGCGCTCGCGCTGCCACTCGAGGTCACCTTCCAGCCGATAGTAGTCGAGTCCCGTCTCGCCGATCGCAACGATGCGCGGGTCGCGCGCCTTCTCGACCAGCAGGTCGACCGAAGGCTCGGCCGTGTCCTGGTAATCGGGATGCACGCCCACCGACGCATAGAGATTGTCGTGCTCGTGCGCAAGCGCGTGCACCTGCGGCCACGCGTCCATCTCCACAGCGATGCACAACGCGTGCGTCACGGCGTTGGTTCGCATGGTGTCGAGGATGCGCGGCAGGTCGGCGCGCAGCTCGGGGAAGTCGAGATGGCAGTGGGAATCGACGAACACCGGGAATGCAAAAGCGGGATTGGCGGTTAGGGAGGGGCTCAGCGTCGCAGCGCGGCAGTCGCACTCGCGAGGCGAAGCTACACAATGCAACTCGCCAAGCGCACGGCACGCTAACCCCTAGCCCCTAAACCCTACTCCCGCTTTTGCTCCTACGTCTTTGGTCTTACATCGTATGCGTCGGCCTGGTCGACGCCAGCGCCTCGCCGAGGAGCTTTTCGATCGTGGCCTTCGCCGCGGCGCCGGTCTCGTCCTGCGTGAACTGGACGCCGATCCCCTGCGTGCGGTTGCCCTGCACGCCGTCGGGAGTGATCCATACGACCTTGCCCTGCACCGCGATCCGGTTGGGATCGTCCATCAGCGACAGCAGCATGAAGACCTCCTCACCGAGGCTGTACTGGCGGGAGGTCGGAATGAAGATGCCGCCGCCACGCAGGAACGGCATGTACGCGGCGTAGAGCGCGGCCTTCTCGCGGATGTTGAGCGAGAGGACGCCGGGGCGCGCGAGCGCGGTCGGTGCGACGGGCTTTTCGGCCATGGTCAGGTGAACAGCGTCCGGTATTCAATGAGCAGCGCTTCGGCGACCAGCCGTGGCTGCAGCGGATGGCTGAGCAACGCGCGCTGACCCAACAGCGCGCGATGATAACGAAACAGCGGCAACGGTGCCACCGCACCGGCCAGGGTCCCCAGTGCCGCGGTGTGGTCCGGATTGCGCAGATCGCGCGAGCCGGCACGCAGCGCGGCGATGTCACCGCACCAGGCGATCAGCCAGTCGACCACGCGCGCGAGCAGCATCCTGCGCGCGTCGCGCGGCATGGCGTCGATCCGCGCGGCGAGTTGCACCGGGGCCAGTCGCGCCGGCTGCGAGAGCGCGGACAACCAGAATGAGCGCTCCCGCTGCACTTCGGCGTCGGCCAGTGCGAGCGCAAGCAGCGGAGCTCCACCGGCCTGCGCGAGCATCAACTCGGGCGACGCCACGCGTTGCGCTGCCAGCCATTCGATCGCCGGGGCTGGCGCCGGTCGCGCGAGCGGCACGCGTCGACAACGACTCGTGAGCGTCACCGGGATCCGTCGTGGCTGGTCGGACACCAGCATGATGTAGGTGCGCGGCGGCGGCTCCTCGAGCGTTTTCAGCAGCGCGTTCGCGGCAGCCGCATTCATCCGCTCGGCCGGCGCGATGATCACGACCTTCGGCCC
>DATKLH010000392.1:0-6269 GCA_035542515.1 Casimicrobiaceae bacterium | reverse complement strand
AAGGCGAATCCGAGCAACAAGCTTCTGCCGGTGACTTCGGCGTGGCTCGCGTCCCTGCCGTCGTTCGCGCGACCGCAGGTGCTGCCCAGGCAATACGCGCGCATCGCGAATTGGCTGTGCGCGACCTGGAACGATCCGGCGGCGTTCAATCGCTACGCGGAGGACCTCGTGATGGACCGGCGCGGCGGCCGGCGCCAGGGTTTTCCGCTACCGATCATCAACGAGCTGAACGCGCTGTTCGATTACTACAACCAGCTGCATCCGGGTTTCCACTGGCAGGTTTCGCGCAAGCTGCGCTAGTGGCGAGTTCACTCGTCGCGCCCGCTTGTCTGCGCAGTGCGCATTCGATCACGGCGTGCGTGTGCCGGAATACGGTGATGCGCCTGCCGTCCGGCGGACGACTGCACCGTTCAGCGCGACAGGTTCTGATCGATCCAGGCGAGCAACTGGTTCGCCGGCATCGCGCCCGTGGCGCGCGCGATCTCGTTGCCGCCGCGATACAAGCCGATCGTGGGAATGGCGCGAATGTTGTACTGCGACGCGACACCGGGCGCACGATCGGTGTCGACCTTCACGAAGCGCACCGCAGGACGCTCGTGCGCCGCCTGCACGAAGATCGGCGCCATCATCTTGCAGGGGCCGCACCACGGCGCCCAGAAGTCCACGACGACCGGCATTTCCGTGCCCGCGACGTAGCGCGGCAGCAGCTCGCCGCGCAATTCGGTCGGCTCGCTCGATACGAGCGGCGTTGCGCATTGACCGCACTTGGGGCCCTGGTCGAGACGTTCCTCGATGACGCGATTGCGCGTGCCGCAGTTGGGACAGACGATGTTCATGGGCAACCCGGCAGCGGCAGGCTGCCGGCGAGTCTGGAAAGTTGGGTCGTTCGACCTTGGAGCGCGAAGGTTCGCGGTTCGTTCATGGCGTAGAGACGATCGGAATTGCGCAACCGCGCACCGGCGCTATCGCTTGTGCGCTTCTGCGGGCAAGTCGAGCTGCTTGCGACAGGTCTGGTCGAACGTCTTGAGTTGTGCCTGCTCGACCTCGCGTCCCGGTTTGGGGTCCTGCGCGAGGTACCAGCGGTTGAAGCTCTCGGCGACGCAACGTGTGAGCTGCGCGCTCGCTTCGCGCGTCAGCACAGGCTGCAATCGGCCATCGCTCGGGCTTTCGACGTTCGGGTTCGGTGCAGGCGCCTTGGACGGCGCGCTCGAGCCGATTTCGACCGGTGGTGGCTTGGCCTTGCTGCCGAACACCGGCTTGCGCTGCTTGCCGCAGGGTCGGTCGGAATACACGACCTTGCCGTTCTCGTCGCAGCGGAACACTTCACCGAGCGCCGGCCCGCTCGCAAGCATCACCAGCGCGCAAAGTGCGATCGATGCGGTGGGCAGGAATTCGACTATCGGCACGGCCACCTCGCTAACCGCCATCGGTGCGCATCAGGCGCGATGCGTCGATGACGGTGGAATGGGTGGCGATGTACACCTCGCGGAGGAACGTTGCGAGTCCGCCGGAGAGCGAAACCATGGCGAGCACGAAGAACAGACCCGCGGCCCAGCGCAGGTTCTGCGAGGTGAATTCGTCGATGAACAACGTCACGATGACCAGGCACACCAGAAGCGCCCCTGCGGTGCAGAAGTTGATCGACCAGCTCGCAAGCGAGCGCCGACGCTCCAGGAGGGGCAACTCCACCAGCACCAGTCGGCGCTTGTAGTCGTCGAACTGCGGCCAGCCCTCCTCGAGCGCGCGGGCACGATCGATGACCCGCGCGAGTCGGTTCGCCATCACGCCGAGCAAAGAAGAAATGCCGGTGAGCAGGAACACCGGCGCGATCGCAAGCTGGATCGCGTGCGAGACCACCGGCAGCGGCGATTCGGCCATGGCATGGGCGGCGCGCTATGCGGAGCGACCATTATGGGCCATGCGCGCGCCGACCGACCGACCGCGTGCGACCTGCCGGACGTGGTTTTCGCGACGATCCGCCCGGCTAGCGCGCGTCGGTGCCCTTGGCGTCGACCCGGAGCTCGAGGGTCTGATCGCCGACTTCGATGCGGTCGCCGTCGCGCAACGGATGAGACTCCCTGCCGAGCGCGATGCCGTTGACCACTGGATAGCGTCGGCCTTCGACGTGCGTCACGAAGTAGCCCTGCGGGCGTCGCGTGATGACCGCGACCTGGATGCCGGGTTGTCCGAAGGTCGCGACAACCCGATCGAGCTCGACGACGCATCCGGCATCGGCGCCCGCGAGGATCGTCACGCGTCCAATGGGGAAGTTGTTGCGCCCCGGTCGCGCGGCGGCGACGGGGATTTCGCGCGTGGCCGACGCCAGCGCGTCGCGGGCGGTGGAGACACGCGCGGTCAGTCCCTCGATCAGCATGGTGCGCTCGAGATCGATCTCCGAAGACGTCCGCGGATTGAGATAGCGCAGGTGGAAGGCGCCGAACTCGATCACATCTCCGTGCTGCAGGATGCGACGCGGGACGCGCGATCCGTTGACGAAGGTTCCGTTCGCGCTGCGCAGGTCCTCGAGAATGTGGTCGTTGCCCACCGGCACGACCGCGGCGTGCTCGCGGCTGACGGCCGGGTCGTCGATCACGATCGCATTGTGGGTGTCGCGACCGATGGTCAGGCGCTCGCGATCGACGAAGCACTGCTGCACCACCGACCCCCCCGAGCTCAACACCAGCTTGGCCATGCCCTCTCCGGACCTTGCGCTACGCGGACCTTATCACCGTCCTGCGACCCGGACGACGATGCGTTTGCGCAGCGGTCACGCGGATCGCCTCGTGAGCCAGGCGAGCACCCGGCGCCACCAGCCGTGCTGCACGGTCGCAGGGAACGGTTGCAGCACCTTGACAAGGATCACCGATACGTTGTCGTAGCCGCCGTTGTCCTTCGCCGTCTGGATCAGGTGCTGCGCGGCGAGTGGCAGGTTGGCCTGCAACCGGTCGAGCATCAGCTCGATGTCGGCGTCGTCGACCAGGTCGTTGAGGCCGTCGGAGCACAGCAGATAGACATCACCGGGCAACGCCGCATCGCGTCGCAAATGCGGCGACGCGTCAGCGGTGATGCCCAGCGCACGCGTCACGAGGCTGCGGTTGTGCGATTCGCTGGCGTCGGTGGCGCTGATCAATCCGAGCTCGATCTGATCGCGCACCAGCGAATCGTCGCGGGTCAACAGCTCGAGTCGGCCCTCCCGCAGGCGGTAGATGCGCGAATCGCCGATGTGACCAAGAACGACACCATTGTCGTAAAAAAAAGTCAGGGCGAGGGTCGTGCCCATCCCGTAATAACCGGGTTGGGCCTGTGCGGCCTCGTAGATAGCGCGATTGGCTTGGTTTATGCTTCGGTCCACCACAAGCAGCGGTTGGTGCTGGCGAACGGCCGACCGTAGCTCGGGAAATTGTGCGCGCAACGCCTGCATCAGGACGTCGACGGCCATGCGGCTCGCGACTTCGCCGGCGCGATGTCCTCCCATGCCGTCGGCGAGCGCCATGAGGCCAAGGCCGGTGTCGATTGCGATCGTGTCCTCGTTGTACTGGCGCACATTGCCCACATCGCTGAGGCCCACTGTCTCGAGAAGGTCAAGCGCCATGGCTGAAGGGGTCGCAGAGCACGGAAGGAGGCGTCGAGGGTTGCGCGAACACGACGAAGGCCGAATGCTATCAAGCTGCGCAACTTCAGAGCACGCAGCCAAACAAACGTGCTGCCAGGTGCGCGGCGCGCGAGCGCGCCTGGTCGCCGCGATGTCGTAGGCGCCCGAGGTCCCATGCGACCCAAGACCCTCGGACGCTACGAGATCCTCGACGAGCTCGGGCGCGGCGCCATGGGCGTGGTGTACAAGGCGCGCGATCCCGCCATCGGGCGCGTCGTTGCAATCAAGACCATCGGCTCGGGGCTTTCGCCGGCCGAGTTCGAGGCATTCGAGAAGCGGTTTGAACGCGAAGCCAAGTCGGCCGGACGTCTCAACCATCCGAGCATCGTCACCATCTACGATGTCGGCAAGAGCGAAGACACCGCGTACATCGCGATGGAATTCCTCGAGGGACGCTCGCTGCGCGAGGTCCTCGACTCCGGTGTGGTGCTGGCGCCGTCGACCATCGCCGTGATGGTCGCGCAGATCGCCGACGGGCTCGCGTTCGCACACCAGCACGACGTGGTCCACCGCGACATCAAGCCGAGCAACATCATGGTGCTCGACAGCGGCAGCGTGAAGATCATGGACTTCGGCATCGCGAAGCTCCCCAGCGGCTCGCGCACGGTCGCCGGCCCGATCTTCGGGTCGCCCAAGTACATCTCGCCCGAGCGGGTGGTCGGACGCGACGTCGACGCTCGCTCGGACATCTTCTCGCTCGGCGCGGTGCTCTACGAGCTGCTGACCGGCGTGCCGCCGTTCAACGGCACCGACCTCGACGAGATCCTGCACCACGTGATCAACGCAAAGCCGGTACCCCCGAGCGCGCGCAACCGCAGGCTGCCCGGCGCATTCGACATCATCGTCGAGCGTGCGCTCGCCAAGCATCCCAACGACCGCTATCAGACCGCCAAGGAGATGGCGGTGGACCTGCGCAAGCTCGCGCAGGAGCCCGACGCGCCGGTCGCTGCACCGTCCGCGATTGCGTCGCAGCGCCGATCCCCGTCGGGCAGCGGACAGGCCACCGTCATCGTCGGGGCCAGTCCCGCCGACGATACGGTGCTGATCGGATCGCGCGACGAAGTCATCGCAACTGCACTCGCCGCCAGCAAAGCGGACTCGGACAACCGCACATGGCTGCGCCATCGTGGCGTGTGGTACGGGATCGCGGCCGCTGTGGTAGTCGGTGCGGTCGGCGGCGTGGTCGTGTTGCGCTCGTCGCACAACGCGACGGCCGAGACGGCGCCAAGCGCAGCGAACCGTCCGGCGATGGTCGCCGATGCCGCACCGACCAAGCCGGCGGGCACAACGATGGCCGCATTCCCTTTGGTCGTCGATCCCGCGCCAGTGGCGAGCGCGCCGCCGACGAGCATCGACGCGGTGCGACCAGCCGCATCGACCGAGATGCCCGCGCACGGCGAGGTGGCGCCGGTTGCCTCGGGCATGATCGCAGCCGCCGACAAGGCGGCAACCCCGAAGCCGCTCGCGCATGTGGCGATTGCAGTCAGCCCGTGGGGCGAGGTGTACGTGGATGGCCACAAGCGCGGTGTTTCGCCCCCGCTCACCGATCTGCGCCTGACACCCGGCAAGCACACGATCGAGATTCGCAACTCGACCTTCGAGCCGCACAGCGAGACGATCGAGCTCAAGCCCGACGCGAGCCTGCGCATCAAGCACAAGTTCCAATGAACATTTCGTCCGTGTCGCTCGTTCGCCTCGTTGCATCGGCACTGCTGGCGCTGGCATGCGCAGCGTGCTCGACCCCCGAATCGAGGCCCGGCGAATCTTCGCCCGCGGCGGAGTCCGCAAAACCGAGCGAGTCTTCAGCCGCCGAGCAGGCCGCGCGTGAACAGGCAGTACCGCCTGCGCCGCCACCCCGCGAGATTCCGGCCAGCGAACGCGCGTTGATCGCCGGCGTGCAAAGCTACGAGGACGGCGAGTACAAGTCCGCGGCGAAGGAGTTCCAGAGCGCGCTCGACCTGGGACTCGCACAAGCGAGCGATCAGTCGAAGGCGCATAAATACCTTGCGTTCATCGCCTGCGTAAGCCAGCGGCGCGTGGCGTGCCGCGACGAATTCCACAAGGCTTTCACCGCTGACCCGGCCTTCGATCTCACTCCCGCGGAGGCGGGTCACCCGATCTGGGGGCCGGTGTTTCGCAGCGTCAAGCTCGAGATCGCCAACAAGGCCAAGGCGAAGCCGGCAGCGAAAAAAACTGCAGTGCCGGCCGCGAAGAAGCCGGTTGAACCGGCAACCAAGAAGACTGGCGAACCGGCCGTGAAGAAGGCCGTTGAGCCGGCAGCGAAAAAATCCGCGGAGGCGCCGAAGAAGGCGGCCGAGGTGCCCGCCAAGAAGGCTCCTGAGCCGGCTGCCAAGAAGGGCACTGAGCCGCCGGCCAAAGCCTCGCCCAAGAAACCCGCACAACCGGTCGCCAAGAAGGCCGGGGAGCCGGCACCCACGAAGCCGGCCGAGCCCGAGGCGAAGCCGGGCGCGACTTCCTAGTGTGGCGTACCGGAAATAACCTTCCAAAGTCCGCGCGAGAAACCGCGCCAGGCATTGTTGCTCGCCTTGCCGGGTGGACAACCCGGCTGCGCCTCGCGTCGCGCCTGGCGCGATTTTCGCGGGACTTTGCCGCGCTG
>DATKLH010000391.1:0-6564 GCA_035542515.1 Casimicrobiaceae bacterium | reverse complement strand
CTTCGGCGGGCAGCCTGCCACTGTCGTTCGCGTACCGACTCGACCCGCTCGAGCCGACGTTCTCGCCGTTCGCTGCTGCCGCGACCAAGAGCTATTCGAATCTGCTGAATGGAACGTACACGTTCTACGTGATCGCGAAGGACGCGGCAGGCAACACCGAAACACCCGGCGCCGCGCCCGGCGCATCCAACCGCCGCACATTCACGATCAGCGCGCCGGACCTCCCGCCTTCGGTCAGCTTCCAGGTCACGCCGGCGAGCCCCAGCGCCAGCGGCAGCGTGAGCTTCACGTGGACGGGCAGCGACGATCTCACGCCGGCGACGAGCCTCGTCTACGATCGCTGGCTCGCTCCGCTGCAATCGGATCCGGCAACATTCACGTCGAGCACCACGGCGAGTTTCAGCGGCCTCGTCGACGGCAGCTATACGTTCCATGTGGTGGCCAAGGACGGCGCCGGCAACCTCGGAGCCGATGCGACATCGACCTTTGTCGTCGCGCGTCCGCCGCTGGTCACCATCACGCAGAAGCCCGGGAGCCCGAACAGCACCGGCAACGTCGACTTCGCGTGGACGGCGACCGACGACAGCACGCCCACGCCGGCCATCACCTACGACGCGTGGCTCTCGCCGGGACAATCCGACCCCGGCACGTTCTCTGCGGCCACCAGCGCAAGCTACGCGAGTCTGGTCGACGGTACCTACACCTTCCACGTCAAGGCGATGGACGCGGCCGGCAACGTGAGCGGCGAAGCGACAGCGACATTCACCGTCGCACGTCCGCCGGACACACAACTCCTCAGCGCACCCACCGGGACCATCAACGTCGCGGACGCAGCCTTCACGTGGACAGGCAGCGACGATGCGCCGGGCACACTCACATATGCCTCGCAGCTCGTCGGCTTCGACGCGGCGTATTCGTCGTTCTCCGCCAATACTTCGCGCGCGTATGCCAACCTGCCGAATGGAACGTACACCTTCCAGGTCAAGGCGCGCGATGCGGCCGGTAACGTCGATCCGACACCCGCGAGTCAGAGCTTCACTGTCGCGGTCGTGAGTAATTCGACGCCGCCCGCCGTTCCCTCACCCGCGTCGGCGGCGCTCGTTCCGGGCAAGCGGCAGTTCCAGGTGACCTGGACCGATGTCGCCACCGAAACGTCCTACACCGTGCAGCGCTGCCAACGCGTCTCGGCCGTGTGTAACTATGCGACGGTTGCATCGAACGTCGCCGCGAATACGACGTCGCTCCTCAACACGGTCAGGACCGACGGGGTGTACAGCTTCCGGGTGCAGGCGTGCAATGCGTTCGGGTGCTCGGGTTTCGCGGTGACCAACGATATAACGATGAATTAGCACAGCGAGAGCGTCGCCAGCGCAAAGCCGATCCCTCTCGTTCCCGGTGTAGCGGGTAACATCCGGCACCAGCCTAACGCGTAGCGTTGTGCGTCGGTGGCTTGAAGCGACGCCGCTCGCGTTGCGCAATCGAACGCGTCGGGCACTCGTCGAGGTGATCGTTCACCAGTCCCATCGCCTGCATGAACGCGTAGACGGTGGTCGGGCCGACGAACGAGAACCCGCGCTTCTTGAGATCCTTCGACAGCGCGATCGACGCGGGCGACGTGGCCATCTGCGCAAGAACTTCGCGCGTCAAGCTCCTGGGTCGCGAGTCGGCGCGAGGCTCGAATCCCCAGACGTAAGCCGCCAGCGATCCGAATTCGACCACGATCTCGCGAGTGCGTTTCGCGTTGTTGATCGTGGATTCGATCTTGCCGCGATGTCGCACGATACCGGCATCGCCCAGGAGCCGCTCGACATCGCGCGATGTGAAGCGCGCCAGGCGCTGGTAGTCGAATTGCGCGAACGCGCTTCGGAACGCCTCGCGCTTGCCGAGAATCGTGCGCCAGCTCAGGCCCGACTGGAAACCCTCGAGGCACAACTTCTCGAACAGTCGCCGGTCGTCGGCGACGGGCCGACCCCATTCGGTGTCGTGATAAGCGATGTAGAGCGGATCGTCGCCGGCCCACCAGCAGCGCATAGGATGGATTGGAAGCCGAGAAGGTAAGCTTGAATCACGCCGGATTTGGGATGCCCCCGGCGCAGCCAACAACGGGATGAATGGTCGCACAAGTCCCGGGCAACGCAGAATGGTGTGGTCGTCATCCCGGCGTACGCCGGGACAGCGACTCTCGGTCATTTCCAGGGGGGGCGGGCCGGAACAGGATGAGAGTGCGGCTTCCTGGAATGCCGTCGAAGCGATGAACGCTTAGCTGTCGAGCCTGGCTTCTGGGACTGCGACGGATCCGAGCAACGACAAAAAGCCCCGCCGCGGCGGGGCCATTGCGAAACGAACGACGCGCTCTACTGGCCGCGCGTGTCTGCGTCCTTGGCGCGATCGGCGGCCTGCTCGACGTCGCCAACGCCCTTCTGCACCTTGCCTTCGACCTGCTTGCCGACGCCCTTGACCTGCTGATCGACGCTGCCGGTGGCCTCTCCGACCTTTTGTTGCACCTTGCCCGCGACGTCCTTGACCGTGCCTTGTACCTGGTCTCGATTCATGCTGGATCTCCTGAAGTTCGATGCGAATAGGATCGCAACGAATCAGTATCGCGCGATGTGCTGCGGCAGCGTATCGGCCGGACGACCCATCGCGCGTAGGACAATGGCTGGCAAGGTCCTCACGTTCGCGCCTTCTTCGTCTTCTCCTGGCTGTGTTCATCGCTCGCGAGCTCGGTGGGCTGCGAGCCGGGATCGAACAAATCGCCCGGGGTGATGCCGGGCGGAAGCGCGGTCTTGGTCACGTGCGCAATGTCGCCCTCGAGACGCGCCTGATCGGGATCGCCGCTGTCGAGGTCGCTCGCATCGCGCTGGTAGTTGCGCTCCTTGAACGCGTCCCCCGGCTCGCGCGTGTTCAGATCCTGCTCTTCATCCTTCCCGTGGCGCCGGGAGTGCTCGCGCATCCGCTGCTCGCGCGCCTGCTCGTCGCGATGCAATCGACCTGCCATGTTCACCTCGCATGATGGTTGAAGCGCAGCCGTGCTGTGTCGGCACGCGTGAACATGGGAACCTTGCGAACCGCCAAAGTTCGCAGGACCGGGCCGCCGGACCGTTTGTCGGCCGTTGCAACGCGCGGCGACGACATCCATCGGCTGGCGTCACAGGCGCGCTGGCGTGGAGAGGCGCCGCCTGCGATCATAGTGGACCGGATCATTCTCCCAAGAGCCACCGGCGGAGGAACTGCATGAACGCTCCGAACGACCCCATCGCGCTCGAGCGCGTCGAGGAAGTGATCGCGCTGCTTCGTTCGCGAATGCCGCAGCAGCAAAGCGAGCTGCTCGAGCCGTTCGTGCGCCGCTATTACGAAGGCGTCGATCCGGAGGACCTGGCCGAGCGCGATCCGCTCGACCTGTACGGCAGCGTGCTGTCGCACTGGCAGTTCGGCCAGAAGCGCGACCCCGGCGCGACCAGGCTGCGCGTGATCAATCCGACCATCGAGGAGCACGGCTGGCAGTCCACCCACACGGTCGTGGAGATCGTGACCGACGACATGCCGTTCCTGGTCGACTCGGTCACCATGGAGGTCAATCGGCACGGCCGTACGCTGCACTTGTTCATCCATCCGATCATGCGCGTGCAACGCAACGCGCAGGGCGTATTGACCGGTCTGGCCGAAGAGACCGGCGCGCGCGAGTCGTTCATGCATGTCGAGATCGATCGCATCGTGGACGGCGCCGAGCGCGAAGCGCTCGCCACCGATTTGCTGCGCGTGTTGCGCGATGTACGCGTCGCCGTCGAGGACTGGAAGCCGATGACCGCGCGGGTCAGCGACGTGATCGCGGAAACCGAGGCGCGTCGACCACCGCTCCCCTCCGATGAGCTCGACGAAGGCCTCGCGTTCCTGCGCTGGCTCGCGAACAACCACTTCACCTTCCTCGGCTATCGCATGCTCGAGCTCGCCTCGGTCGGCGGACAGGACGCGCTGCACATCGTGTCCGACTCGGGCCTCGGCATCCTGCGCGACAGCGTCGCGAAGGAATTGACGCGGTTTTCCGCGCTGCCGCCGGAAGTGCGCGCCTACGCGCGGCGCCCGGAATTGCTCGTAGTGACCAAGTCGACATCGCGCTCGACGGTGCATCGGCCGGGTTTTCTCGACTACATCGGCGTCAAGCGATTCGATGCCAAGGGCGACGTCTGCGGTGAGCACCGCTTCTTCGGCCTGTTCACCCACACCGCATACAGCGCCAATCCCTCCGACATCCCCCTGCTTCGTCGCAAGGTCGCCAACGTGATCGCCCGCGCGGGCCTCACGCAGGGCAGCCACGCCGGCAAGCGCCTGCTCAACATCCTCGAAACGTATCCGCGCGACGAGCTGTTCCAGACCGACGATGACGAGCTGTTCGCGATCGCGACCGGCATCCTGCATCTGGGCGAGCGCCAGCGCTTCCGCTTGTTCATCCGGCGCGACCGGTTCGAGCGCTTCGTGACCTGCCTCATCTACGCGCCGCGCGAGACCTACAACACCGAGCTGCGTCGCAAATGGCAGGCAATCCTGCTTCAGGCGTTCGCAGGTCAAAGCTCCGACTTCAACGTGCACCTGACCGAATCGGTGCTCGCCCGCATTGTGGTGACGGTGCGCACCACGCCGGGCAAGATCCCGCCGGTCGACGCGCACGAGCTCGAGGCTCAACTCGCCTCTGCAGCGCGTCGCTGGGAAGACGATCTGCGCGACGCGCTCATCGGAGCGCTCGGCGAGGCGCGGGGCAACGCGCTGTACGCGAAGTACGGCGCTGCGTTCCCTGCGGGTTACCGCGAGGAAGTCCCGGCGCGTGCAGCCGTTCCCGATATCGAAGTGATGGCGCGCACGAGTGGCGAAGCAGCGCTGGGCTTGTCGCTGTATCGGCCTCCCGAGGCCGGCGCCGGATCGCTGCGCTTCAAGCTGTTCCGCGAAGGATCGCCGGTGACGTTGTCGGATGCGCTGCCGATGCTCGAGCACATGGGATTGTCGGTGCTCGACGAGCGCCCATATCGCATCACGCCGCAAGGCGCGCCGGTGGTGTGGCTGCACGACTATGGGCTGCAGGCTCCCGCGGGCAGCGAGATCGAGATCGATGCCGTCAACCAGATCTTCGAGGACGCGTTCAGTCGCATCTCGAGCGGCGAAGTCGAGAACGACGATTTCAACCGCCTCGTCGTGCTCGCTCGCCTGCCCGCCGAAGAGATCGTCGTGCTGCGCGCATACGCGAAGTACATGCGCCAGATCGGCTTCCCCCTGTCACTGCCATTCGTCGAAGCCACGCTTGCAGCGCACGCATCGATCGCCCGCATGCTGGTGGAGCTTTTCAAGCTGCGCTTCGATCCCTCGCTCGCCGAGTCCGAGCGCCAGAAAGCGCTGTCCAAGATCCAGGAGATCGACGATGCGCTGGACCGCGTCGAGAACCTCTCCGAGGATCGCGTGCTGCGCCAATACCTGTCGCTCGTGCTCGCCACCGTGCGCACGAACTTCTGGCGACGCGACGACAAAGGCATGCGCCGCCCGTTCCTGTCGTTCAAGTTCGACCCGGCGAAGATTCCGGGACTGCCCGAGCCGAAGCCGCTGCACGAGATCTTCGTCTATTCGCCGCGCTTCGAAGGCGTGCACCTGCGCGGCGGCAACGTCGCGCGCGGCGGATTGCGCTGGTCGGATCGACCCGAGGACTTCCGCACCGAGGTGCTGGGTCTGGTCAAGGCGCAGATGGTGAAGAACGCCGTCATCGTCCCGGTCGGCAGCAAGGGCGGCTTCGTCCTCAAGCGCGCGCCATCGCCAGGCGATCGCGACGCGTACCTGAAGGAAGGCGTGGCCTGCTACCAGAACTATCTGCGTGGGCTGCTGGACCTCACCGACAACCGCGTGAGCGATCGCATCGTGCCACCGCCGCAAGTGTATCGGCACGATACCGACGATCCATATCTCGTGGTGGCGGCCGACAAGGGCACCGCGACGTTTTCCGATTACGCCAACGCGATCAGCAAGGAATACGGTTTCTGGCTCGGCGACGCGTTCGCCTCGGGCGGTTCGGCGGGTTACGACCACAAGGCGATGGGCATCACGGCGCGCGGTGCGTGGGAATCGGCGAAGCGCCACTTCCGCGAGCTCGGCGTGGACATCCAGACCACCGACTTCACCGTGCTCGGCATCGGCGACATGTCCGGCGACGTGTTCGGCAACGGCATGCTGTTGTCGCGGCACATCAAGCTCGTCGCGGCTTTCGATCATCGCCACGTTTTCATCGACCCGGATCCCGATCCGGAGCTGAGCTTCAAGGAGCGCGAGCGGCTGTTCAAGCTGCCGCGCTCGTCGTGGGCCGATTACGACGTCAAGCTGCTCTCGCCCGGCGGCGGGATCTATCCGCGCAGCGCGAAGTCGATCGCCATATCGCCGCGGGCCAAAGCGGTACTCGGGCTGGAATCGGACACGTACACACCCACCGAGCTCATCCATGCGCTGCTGCGCGCGGCGGTGGACATGATCTACAACGGTGGCATCGGCACCTACGTCAAGGCGAAGTCGGAGACGCACGCGCAGGTCGGCGAC
>DATKLH010000390.1:0-4291 GCA_035542515.1 Casimicrobiaceae bacterium | reverse complement strand
CGATGCGCTCAAGGTCGCGTTTCCGCTCGCACTGGTCGGTGCGAGCGTCGGCGAGTTCATCGGCGGCGACGGCGGAATCGGACAGCTCGTCCTCGCCGCGCAATTCAACCTCGACACGCCGCTGGTCTTCGCGTCGCTGGTGTCGATCACCGTGTTCACAACCGCGGGCATCGGCCTGATCAGCTGTTCGAGCGCCGCTTGCTCAAGTGGCGGCCGAAGCAACGCACACGCTGACACGCCCGCCTCGCGCGCGACTCGCTTGGCTGATGTCGCGAACCGCTAGACCGCTGTACGGCCGGCCGTCAATATCCGCGCTCACAGAAGCCCGTGCAGGGCTCGTCCGGGAGGGGAATCACCATGAAGACCGTCAAGCTGATGGCTGCGTGCATGTCGCTCGCGGCGCTTGCTATAGACGCGCATGCCGACGAGCAGCTGCGTCGCGATGCTGCAACGATGTTCGGACGCATCGAAGCGCCATCGACCGCTTCGACCCCCGAGATCGAGCTCGGCCGAGCGCTGTTCTGGGACACGCGTGTTTCCGCCAATGGCAAAGTCGCATGCGCGAGCTGCCATCCCGCGGCGGACTGGGGCGCCGACCGGCGCCGTTTTTCCACGGACGCGCGTGGCGAGCTCACACCGCGCCAATCGCCGACCGTATTCAACTCGGTCGCGCAGCCTGCGCTGCGCTGGCTCGGCGATCGCAAGAGCCTTGCAGAGCAGGCCGAAGGGTCGCTCACCGGATCGATGGGCTTCCCCTCCAAGGACGCGGGCATCGCACGGGTCAGCGAGCTGCAGTACGAAGCGCAGTTCAAGGCGGCGTATCCGCAGGACGACAAGCCGGTCAGCGCGACCAATTACGGACGCGCCATTGCCGCGTATGAAGCGACGCTGTGGACGCCTTCTGCGTTCGATCGCTTCGTCGGCGGCGACGATTCCGCGCTCGATGCCAGGCAGCAGGCGGGACTGCGCGCGTTCATCGCGACCGGTTGCAGCGGCTGCCACAACGGCAACTTGCTCGGCGGCAGGACGTTCCAGAAGTTCGGGGTCGTGAAGGACTACTGGCTCGAGACCGGATCGGAGAAGCACGATGCGGGCCGCGAGTCGGCGACCAAGAAAGCCGAGGACCGCTACGTGTTCCGCGTCGCGATGCTGCGCAACATCGCGAAGACGGCGCCCTATTTCCACGACGGATCGGTCGACAAGCTCGACCGGGCCGTACGCGTGATGGCGGCCGTGCAGCTTGGCAAGACGCTCGACGATGCGACCGTCGAGTCGATCGTCGCCTTTCTCGAATCGCTCAGTGGCGAGGTTCCATCCAACTACGCGCCGCCGGGCCAGCGGCCGTCGATGTAGCGCCGCAACCATCGTTTGGGGTTGCGACATCCGGCGCCTGCATCATGGCTGCGCCGGGCGGCACTCACATGAGGTTCTTGTACCAGCGACCGCCTTTCATGATGCCCGCGAGGCGCGTCCCTTCGGCGTCGAACACGCCGAGATCGCGATACGGGTCGCCATCGACCACCAGCAGGTCCGCGTAAGCGCCGGGAACGAGCTCGCCCAGCAGTCCCGCACGCTGCACGATCTCGGCGTTCACCACGGTCGCCGAATGGATGATCTCCTGCGGCGTCATCGCCTGCGAGCGGATGCGGAATTCCAGGCACTGGTCGTCCTGCAGCTCGCCCAACAGATCGGTGCCGAAGCCCATCTTCACGCCGGCGGCGCGGCAGAGCTCGAGCGAGCGCAGGCCCGCTTCGAGGACGATCTTGTTCTTCTCGATGCTGTACGCGGTCAATCCGTAGTCGGGACCGCGTCGCTGCAAGGCATCGTACGCGACGAGCGTCGGAACCATGTACGCGCCGCGCTGCGCCATCGCGCGCGCGCCGGCTTCGTCGACCAGGTTGCCGTGCTCGATGGTGCGCACACCGCATTCGACCGCGCGCAGGATCGCCGGCGCAGAGTACGCATGTGCCATCACGTACGAGCGCCAGTTGGTCGCCTGCTCCACGGCCGCTTCGATCTCGTCGACGCGGAACTGCAGGCTTTCCAGCGGATCGCTCTGCGACGCCACGCCGCCCGACACCATCAGCTTGATCTGGTCGGCGCCCTTGCGCAGCTCGTCGCGCACCGTCCGCAGCATTTCCGGCACGCCGTCCGCGATGCGGCTCATGCTCGCGAGTCCGGAGCAGCACGAGCATTCCATCGCGGTTTGCGTACGACGCCGATGATCGCCATGTCCGCCGGTCTGGCTGATCGGAATGCCGGCGATGAACAGCCTCGGACCGTCGACGATCCCGCTTTCGATGGCGGTCTTGATGCCGTGATCGCTGCCCCCCGCGTCGCGCGCGGAGGTGAAACCACGCATGAGCATCTGTCGTGCCGCGAGTGCGGCTTTGGTGGTGAGCAGCGTCAGCGACATGTCCTCGAGGAACCGCAGGTTCACTTCGGCGAGAAACAGATGCATGTGCGCATCGATCAGGCCCGGCATCAGCGTGCGGCCACGCAGGTCGACCCGCGCAGCCGATGACGAGGCGATCGGCCGCTCCGCGACTTCCCTGATACGATCGCCTTCGATCAGGACCTCGACGCCGTCGCGCAGGTCGCGCTGGCGCGGATCGAGGAACCGACCTCCGAAAAGAACGTAGCTCTGCATGGGTTCGACCTCCTGCGCGACAGCGCCGTTTGCCCGTGGCAGGCTGCGCATGACGCCAGCCGTGCGACGCGTTAATGTAGCGCCATGGAGAACATCAGGATCATCGATTCTCACACGGCCGGGGAGCCCACGCGCGTGGTCGTCGATGGTGGCCCCGACCTCGGGGGCGGAAGCCTGGCCGAGCGCCGCGACCGATTCAAGGCGCGCTTCGACCACTATCGCTCCGGAATCGTCAATGAGCCGCGCGGTTCCGAGGTCATCGTGGGTGCGCTGCTGTGCGAGCCTGTGGATCGCACCTGCGCCGCCGGAGTGATCTTCTTCAACAACGTGGGTTATCTCGGCATGTGCGGCCACGGCACGATCGGCCTCGCCGTGACGCTCGCACACCTGGGTCGCCTGCAACCCGGCGACCACCGCATCGAGACGCCAGTCGGCGTGGTGAGCGTCCGCTTGCACGATCGCCATCGCGTGACCGTCGGCAATGTGCCGAGCTACCGCTTGGCCGAGGGGGTGAGCCTCGACGTGCCGGGCTACGGCAAGGTGAGCGGCGACATCGCGTGGGGCGGCAACTGGTTCTTGCTGGTGGAATCGCCCGGAATCGACATGTCGGCTGCGAACGTCGAACAGCTGACCGTATTTGCGCGCGCAGTGCGTCGGGTTCTCGACGCGAGCGACATCCGCGCCGCGAGTGGCGCGGAGATCGATCACGTCGAGGTGTACGCACCGCTGCCCGACGGTGTGCAAGGCAGCCGCAACTTCGTCTTGTGTCCCGGCGATGCCTACGATCGATCGCCATGCGGCACCGGAACCAGCGCGAAGCTCGCATGCCTGCACGCGCGCGGCGAGTTGCGACCCGGCGAAACGTGGCGCCAGGAAAGCATCATCGGAACGGCATTCGAAGGCTCCTTTGCGATCGACGACACCGACGCGACGCGCGTGCTGCCACGCATCACCGGCAGTGCGTACGTGACCGCCGATGCGACATTGCTGTTCGACGACGACGATCCGCTCCGCTGGGGCATCGACGCGATGCGATGAGCAAACGCGTGGCTGTCGTGGGCGGCGGGGTCATCGGCCTCGCGGTCGCGTACGAATGCGCCAGCAGAGGACATCGCGTCGTGGTGATCGAGCGGGGTGCCGAGGAGCGCGACGGTTGCTCCTTCGCCAACGCGGGCATGATCGTACCCAGCCACTTCGTGCCGCTCGCGAGTCCAGGCGTGGTGCAGCTCGGGCTGCGCTGGATGCTCGATCCGGAAAGCCCGTTCCACGTCAAGCCGCGAGCGAGCGTCGAGCTGGCCCGCTGGGCCTGGAAGCTCGCGCGCGCGGCCACGCGTGAGCATGTCGAACGGGTCGCGCCGGTCCTGCGGGATCTGCACCTGGCCAGCCGCGCCTGCCTCGAACGCTGGTCTGCGCAGTGGGGCAATCCGTTCGAGTTCGTGGAGTCTGGCTTGCTCATGCTTTGCCGGACCGAGCATGGACTCGCGGAGGAAAGGATCGTCGCCACACTGGCGCAACGGCTCGGCGTTCCGGCGCAAGTCATGAACGCGGCGGACATCGCTGCGCTGGAGCCGGGAATCCGCATGACGATAGCCGGCGGCGTGTACTTTCCGCTCGACGCATACCTGACGCCGGCGCGGCTCA
>DATKLH010000389.1:0-8956 GCA_035542515.1 Casimicrobiaceae bacterium | reverse complement strand
ATCGCTGGTCGACGACCAGTATCGAGTGCTCAACGAGCATCTATTTCCGGCCCTGGCGACGCACGGTGTGCGCCTGCTTCGGCATGACGATCGCACGCCGGAGCAGCATGCGTGGGTCGCGGAATTCTTCAATCGCGAGGTGCGTCCGCTCCTGACGCCGATCGGTCTCGATCCCGCGCATCCGTTCCCGCAGATCGTCAACAAGAGCCTCAACTTCATTGTCGAGCTGTCCGGACGCGATGCATTCGGGCGCGACACCTCGATCGCGGTGGTCAAGGCGCCGCGCATGTTGCCCCGGGTCATCAAGGTCCCGCAAGGGAGCGCGTCGGGCGCGCACGATTTCCTCCTGCTGTCGTCGGTCATCCATGCGCATCTCGCCGACATGTTCCCTGGGCGCGAGATCGTTTCGTATTCGCAGTTCCGCGTCACGCGCGACGCCGACCTGTGGATCGACGAGGTCGACGTCAAGAATCTGCGCCAGGCGCTGCAGGGCGAGCTGACCCAGCGACCCTTCGGTGCCCCGCTGCGCCTGGAAGTCGCTGCCGGGTGCCCTGCGCATCTCGCGGCTTTCCTGCTCAAGCAGTTCGAGCTCACCGAGAACGATCTGTACCGCTGCGACGGGCCGGTGAACATGACGCGGCTGTCGTCGCTGATCGACCAGGTCGACATCGCCGAGCTCAAGTACCCGCCGTTCACCCCCGGCATCACCGCCCGGCTCGATGGTCAACCCGACATCCTCAGCGCGATCCGTCGCTACGACATCCTGCTGCATCACCCCTACGAATCGTTCGAGCCGGTGGTCGAGTTCATCCGCTGCGCTGCCGACGATCCCGACGTGGTCGCGATCAAGCAGACGGTTTATCGCACCGGCGTCAACTCCGCGCTGATGGAAGCGCTGATTCACGCTGCGCACCGAGGCAAGGAAGTGACTGTGGTGGTCGAGCTGATGGCCCGCTTCGACGAGGAAGCCAACATCGACTACGCCGAGAAGCTCGAGCGCGCCGGCGCGCAGGTCGTGTACGGGATCTTCGGCCTGAAGACGCACGCCAAGCTGTCGCTGCTGTTGCGCCGCGAGGCCGATGCGAACGGCACCTCGCGACTCGCGTCGTATGCTCACCTCGGTACCGGCAACTACCACCCGCGCACGACGCGGCTGTACTCCGACTTCGGTCTGCTCACCGCGGATCCCGACATCTGCGCGGATGTCAACGAAGTGTTCCTGCACATCACGAGCCTTGCCAAGCCGGCTCGCCTCAAGCGGCTCCTGCTTGCTCCGTTCACCATGCAACGCCGCGTGATCGAGATGATCCGACGTGAAGCGCGTCACGCACGCGAAGGCAAGCCGGCGCGCATCAAGGCGAAGATGAACGCGTTGACCGACGAGGGTGTGATGCGCGCGTTGCAGGCCGCCTCGCACGCCGGCGTTTCCATCGACCTGATCGTGCGCGGCGCCTGCTCGCTGCGACCGGGTGTGCCGGGGCTGTCGGAGAACATCCGCGTGCGCAGCGTCGTGGGGCGCTTTCTCGAGCACCACCGGGTGTGGTACTTCGAAAACGGCGGCGACCCCGATGTGTGGCTCGCGTCGGCGGACTGGATGGGACGCAACCTGTTCCGCCGCATCGAAGTCGCGTTTCCGGTGCTCGACCCGGGGCTGAAGCAGCGCGTCATCGAAGAGGGGCTGGACATCTACCTCTCCGACACCTGCGACGCGTGGGAACTCCACCCGGACGGACAGTGGGTACACTGTCGCACCAAGGGGCGCGAAAAGCCCGTGTCGGCGCAGCGGACGCTGCTTGCGAAGCTGCAACAGCAACAACGGGACTAGGGATTGGGGACCAGGGGCTAGCGTGCCGACTCGAACAGCGATGTGGCAATCCGCAGCGACAGAGCTGCGGGATGAGCACACCAGCCCCTAATCCCTAGTCGCTAATCCCGCTTCTTACTGTGCAATGGATTTGATCCTTTTCAGGCACTGCGAAGCCGAGCCCGGCGAGCCGGATCTCGGGCGGACGCTCACGCCCAAAGGCCAGAAGCAGGCCGAGCGCATGGCGACCTGGCTCGAGCACCATCTTCCCGACACCACCCGGATCCTGGTCTCCCCTGCGGAGCGCACCCAGCAGACCGCGCAGGCGCTCAATCGCAAGTTCCGGGTGGTGCCGGATCTGGCGCCGGGTGCCGATCACCTCGCGGTGCTGCGCGTGGCGAACTGGCCCGACTCGCGCGAGCCGGTCGTGATCGTGGGCCACCAGCCCACGCTCGGCATGGTCGCGTCCTATCTGCTGTGTGGCGAAGCCCTCGGCTGGTCGCTGCGCAAAGGTGCCGTGTGGTGGCTGTCCAACCGCGCTCGCGAAAGCGGCGCATCGGTCGTGCTCAAGGCTGTCATCAGCCCGGATTTCGTATCCGGCTGATGCGCAAGCCGCCGCGCGGGATTCAGCCTCGCATCACCCGCGCAGGTTCTTCCACACGTACCCGAGCGCGGACCACTCCGCGCGCTCCTTGTCGAGCAGGTGCTTGGTGAGCGGATGCGCCTCGAGCCATTTGCGCGCAACCCCGAAGCGGATCCCCTTCGCGACCTTGAGCACCACGCGCGGCGCATCGATCGCGCGCCGTGCGTGATGGAAGATCACCGCGAGTCGCATCGCGAGTATCTGTGCGCGCAGGTCGAGGTCCTCGAGCAGTGGCGCGATCTTGCCGAGGCTGCCCCGACAACCGAGCACGAGGTAGGCGAGCATCCGCTGCTCCTGCGCCGCGAAGCCCGGCATGTCGGCGTTCTGCAGGATGTACGCGCCGTGCTTGTGGAAACCGGTGTGCGATACCGTGTAGCCGATCTCGTGTAGCAGTGCTGCCCAGCGCAAGCGCTGGAGTGACTCGCTGCCCGGTTGCGGGATCGCGCGCTCGTAAAGCGCGGCGGCGAGGTCGGCGACGCGCGAAGCGTGCGAGGCATCCACGTGATAACGGGCCATCAGGCTCTCGACGGTCGCAACGCGGACATCGCGAGCGACACTGCGGCCCAGCAGATCGTAGAGCACGCCCAGGCGCATCGCGCCGCCGACCGGGTTCACGCGCGCGACCTCGAGCTCGGTGAGCGCGGCACTCATGATGGCAAACCCACCCGCGAGCACCGGCGCGCGCTGCAGCTTGAGCCCCTGCAAGCGCAACCGATCCACGTGTCCCGCGCCGATCATCCGCTTGCGCAAGCGCGCGAGGCCCTCGGGCGTAATGCCGCCGGCGGACAAGCCGTTCTGCTCGAGGATCTCGGCGAGCGCCAATGCGGTACCCGACGACGCGTAGGCCTCCTGCCAATGCTCGCGTCCGAACTCGCGCGCGATGGCTTCGATCTCGGCACGCGCGTGCGTTTCGGCGGCATCGAAGCGATCCGCACGCAGCGTGCCATCGGGGAAATAACGCTGCGACCAGGTGACGCAGCCCAGCTTGAGCGAGTCGAGATGCTCGGGTTCGAGTCCGCGGCCGATGATGAATTCGGTCGAGCCGCCGCCGATGTCGATGACCAGGCGCGAGCTCTGCGAAGGCGGCAGGACGTGCGCGACGCCGAGGTAGATGAGCCGCGCCTCCTCGTGCCCCGAGATGACGTCGATGGGAAATCCGAGCGCCGCTTCCGCGCGCGGCAGGAATTGCGCGGCATTGCCGGCGGTGCGGAACGCGTTGGTCGCGACCGCGCGCACGTCGCGGCGGTCGAATCCGTGCAGGCGCTCGCCGAAGCGCGCCAGGCATTCGATCGCCGCGCGCTGCGCGCCAGCACTGAGCTGACCCTTGCGATCGATGCCCGCGCCGATGCGCAGCGTCTCGCGCCAGGTGTCGAGCCGGAAGATCTGGTCGCCCTCGACGCGGCCCAGCTCCAGGCGAAAGCTGTTCGAGCCCATGTCGATCACGGCGAGCGTGGCGGGCGTACGCGGGGCGAGCAGGCGCATGGGCGGCGAGCCTACCAGAGTCGCGACATGCCGCGATGACGCAACGCGTGACAGCGCCGATCCTGGACGGCTGCAGGTACCGACTTTCCGAGCCTCGCGCAAAGCCGTGAGATCGGCGTCGCTGCTCCGAGCGCAGCTATGCGATCCCGAGGCGCCAGTCACCTTCCACGGACCGACGCCACTGGTAGCTATCGGGTAGCCACTCGGCGCGACAGGCAAGCACCTCAACGAGAAGCTTCGCTCGTGCCTGGTCCGCCACTTGCCGCGCTCCTGCGTACGTTGGCCCCATGTTGGTCTGCTAATCTTCCCCGTTTGCCGCATTTCCCCCGCGCCGTGCCGATCGATTACCTCACGAAGATCCTGACCGCGAAGGTCTACGACGTCGCGATCGAAACGCCGCTCGAGCTCGCCCCCAGCCTCTCGGCGCGCCTCGACAATCGCGTGCTGCTGAAGCGCGAGGATCAGCAGAGCGTCTTCTCGTTCAAGCTGCGCGGCGCGTACAACAAGATGGCGCATCTCACGCCGGCGGAGCGTGCGCGCGGAGTCATCGCAGCGTCGGCGGGCAATCATGCACAAGGCGTCGCGCTCGCCGCCGAACGCCTCGGCTGCACCGCGACGATCGTCATGCCGGTCACCACGCCGCACATCAAGATCGATGCTGTGCGCCTGCGCGGCGCGCACGTGATCCTGCACGGCGACTCCTATTCGGACGCCTACGCGCGTGCCCTCGAGCTGCGCGAGGAGAGCGGCGCCACGTTCGTGCATCCCTACGACGATCCCGACGTGATCGCGGGGCAGGGCACGATCGGCATGGAGATCCTGCGCCAGTGCCAAGGGCCGCTCGACGCGGTCTTCGTGGCGATCGGCGGCGGCGGTTTGATCGGTGGTATCGCCGCCTACGTCAAGCGCGTGCGTCCCGCGATCCGCATCGTGGGCGTGCAGCCCGAGGATTCCGACGCGATGGCGCGCTCGCTGCGAGCCGGCCGGCGCGTGAAGCTCGCGCACGTCGGTTTGTTCGCCGACGGCGTGGCCGTGAAGCAGGTCGGCAAGGAGACCTTCCGGCTGGCGCGCGAATACGTCGACGAAGTCCTGACCGTCGACACCGACGCGACCTGCGCTGCGTTGAAGGACGTGTTCGAGGATACGCGGTCGATCCTCGAACCGGCCGGCGCGCTCGCCATCGCAGGGCTCAAGGCTTGGGTGGCAAAGCACCGGCCGCACGACCGCACCTATGTCGCGATCGCGTGCGGGGCCAACATGAACTTCGATCGGCTGCGTTTCGTCGCCGAGCGGGCCGAAGTCGGCGAGCAGCGCGAGGCGATCCTCGCGGTGACCATACCGGAGCGTCCGGGCAGCTTTCTCGAGTTCTGTCGCGTGCTCGGCAAGCGCTCGATCACCGAATTCAACTACCGTTATGCCGATCCGCAGGTCGCTCACCTTTTCGTCGGCGTCGAGGTGGCGAATCGAGCCGAGACTGTCGCGCTGCTGGCCGAACTCCGGAAGCGACGCATCGAGGCGCTCGACCTCACGGACAACGAGATGGCGAAGCTCCACGTGCGCCATCTGGTCGGCGGTCATGCGCCTGGCGCGCAGAACGAGATCCTCTACCGCTTCGAGTTCCCCGAGCGTCCCGGCGCGCTGATGCAGTTCCTGCAAAGCATGAGCGCGGGGTGGAACATCAGCCTCTTCCACTACCGCAACCATGGCGCCGACTATGGTCGGGTGCTGGTGGGCATGCAGGTCCCCCCTTCCGACAAGGCGGAGTTCCGAACCTTCCTTGATCGGCTGGGCTACGACAGCTTCGACGAAACCGGGAATCCGGCGTATCGCTTGTTCCTCGGCCGGTGAGCCGGCCGCAAAAGCGCGCTTGGTTCCTGGCTTTTGGTGGTTAGCTTGCCCGAGTGCGCGGCACGTGAAAGGCCGGGCCCTGGGGCACACGGCTCGAGCAAGGCGCGCGAACGCACGCTCAGGTACGGCTCTTTTCGACGACGGCCCAGGGCCGCTGGAACCTGGAAGCAACCATCGGGAACGCCTTTCGGCCCCGCTCTGGCCGCGGGCGCATGCCCCTCCACGACACCCCTTGCCGTCCCACGGCATGCCGGCCACGGCAAAACTTCCCGACCTGTTGCTTTTTCACAGGTTTGTGACGCAGGTGCCGATTACGGCAAGGTTTATGCTCTAGGCAACTGGCTCGGGCCATGGCAAACTCGGCTCGGCCAGTGCGGCGCTGCAACGCTGCGAAATGGTTCGGCCGCGAGGCGATGGAGGTAGGCTTGTCGGACAATCCGCTGCAAGGCGTGAAGGTGATGGTGATCGACGATTCGAACACCATTCGCCGCAGCGCAGAAATCTTCCTCCTGCAGGCCGGATGCACCGTCGTGCTCGCGGAAGACGGCTTCGACGCCTTGTCGAAGATCACCGATCATCAGCCGGACGTGGTGTTCGTCGACATCATGATGCCGCGCCTGGACGGCTATCAGACCTGTGCGCTGATCAAGAAGAACAACAAGTTCCATCACACCCCCGTGATCATGCTCTCGTCCAAGGACGGGCTGTTCGACCGGGCGCGCGGACGCATGGTCGGCTCGGACCAGTACCTCACCAAGCCGTTCACCAAGGAAAGCCTGCTCAAGGCCGTTGCGGCCCACGTGCGGGCGGCGGCGTGACCCAGGGACCTTGCCCCATGACCGATTCACCTCGGGGAGGCGCCGGCCGGGTGCCGACACGGCAATCCCCACTGACGACGCCGGCGCTGCCGGCGTCGCCGCGACAGGCGGATGCGACGCGGCACGGAGCTGCCGCACCGTGAGCGCACGCGAGCTCGTTGCTGCGGCGCAGACCCCGCACGACGGGCAGGACAGGAAGGCAAGGAACATGGCTATCAAGAAGATCCTCATCGTCGACGACTCGCCCACCGAGCGGCACGTGCTCAACGACATGCTGACCAAGGCCGGCTACGAGGTGGTTGCCAGCGACAACGGCGAGGACGCGATCATCAAGTCCAAGCAGGTCCATCCCGACCTGATCCTGATGGACGTGGTCATGCCTGGGCTCAATGGATTCCAGGCGACGCGCGCCATCAGCCGCGACCCGGAGACGCGCAGCATCCCGATCATCCTCTGCACCTCCAAGAGCCAGGAGACCGACAAGATCTGGGGACTGCGCCAGGGGGCGCGCGACTACGTGGTCAAGCCTGTCGAGCGCGACGAGCTGCTCGGCAAGATCGTCGCGCTCGGGTAACCCGCGCCGAACCCCGATCGAATCGTTGACCCCGCATGGCGCGCGCCGCAAAACTCGATCTGCGCTCCTTCCAGCAGGAGCTCGCGTCGCGTCTCGCCACCAAGACCGCCGCGCAGGTCGAATCGTCGCGGCTGGGCCTTTCGTGCGCCGGGTCGCGCTGGCTCATCCGTCTCGCGGATGCCGGCGAAGTGATCACCATGCCGACGGTCGTGTCGGTCCCGCACACGCAGCGCTGGTTCCGCGGCATCGCGAACATCCGCGGCAATCTGTACAGCGTCGTGGACTTCTCCGCGTTCCTGGGACATGAGCCCACGGCGCCGGGTGCGATGACACGCCTGCTGCTGCTCGGTCCGCGCGCCGGTGACCTCAATGTAGGGATCGTCGTGCAACGCGTACTGGGCTTGCGCAACCTGAACGAGCTCGCGCCGGCTGCGCCTCCTGCGGACGCGCCGGGTTGGTATGCCCAGTTGTGGATGGATGGCGACGGCAACGCCTGGCAGGAGATCGACCTCGCCCGCCTGGCGCGCGATCCGGCATTTCTCAAAGTAGGCGCATAGCGTGGCGAATCAGGACGTCGCTGTGCGAATTGCACCGGCTGCGCGCCGGTCGTGGTCGGCGCGAGGCGGGATGTCACCGGTCGTGCGGGACCCGTCCGCTCGCGTCTGGAAGCCAACGCGGCGCACCAGCGCTTCACCACGCGCTGGCATTGCTCGACGATCTGCTGATTCACCAAGCCAGCCGGGCCGTCTCGCGGGGAGAAGGACATGGCACTGAAGCTGCCCAAGTTGTTCGGCGAAAAAAACGCAGCGGCAATGCGCGAGGACGATCTCGACATGCCGACCACGCAGGTCAAGATGGGTCAGGCGGCCGCCGGCTACGATCCGCTGTCGTCGGTCTCGATCATGGAGCAGCTGCGCACCGCCAGTGCGGTCGCGGCGGCGCCGCGCAAGCTTCCCCTGATCGGCCATCTGCCGACGGTCAGGCAGCTGATGGTTCTCGGGATCGCGTTCTTCGCGTTCCTGCTGCTTGCATTCGTCATGGTGTGGCTCGACAACCGCACCGCGGGTCAGAACGCAGCCGCCACCGCGACCGCTACGGAAATGCAGATGCTTTCGCAGCGCCTCGCGCGCGGCTCCGCGCTCGCGTCGCAAGGCCAGGCGAGCGCCTTCAAGGCCGTGCGTGAAAGCCGCGAGCGCTTCAAGGCGGACCTCGACGCCCTGCTCAACGGCGGTGTGGTGCGCGGCGTGAACCTCGATGCGGTTTCCGACGGCGCGTTCGTCGAGGTGCTGGGACGCGTGAAGCAACGCTGGGAGCGCATCGACACGGCCGCCGAGCGTCTGCTGGCGAACGAGAAGAGCCTGACCTCCCTCGCCAAGGGCCTGGAAAGCATCAACACGGGTAACGCCGCGCTGCTCGAGCTGTCGCAGCAGGCCGCCCAGCAGATCGCGCAGGGTGGCGGGAGCCTCCGCGAGCTCGACTTCGCCAACCAGCTTTCGGTTCTTTCGCAACGTATCGCGAAGAACGCGAACACGCTCGCGAGCTCGGAGGACATCGACCCCGAGATCGCCTTCCTGCTGGGCAAGGACACCATCGGATTCCGCGACATCCTCACCGGCCTCATCAAGGGCAGTGACACGCTGCGTCTGTCCGGAGTGCGCAACGAAGAGGCCCGCACCACGCTCGGCGAGCTGCAGAAGCGCTTCCAGGGCTACGAAACGGGCATCACCGAGATCCTGACCAACATGCCGCGACTCACCGTCGCCAAGCAGGCCGCGCGTGCCGTCTAC
>DATKLH010000388.1:0-10321 GCA_035542515.1 Casimicrobiaceae bacterium | reverse complement strand
CGGCAGCGCGGAGGGCAGCACGTTGAACATCATTTGCACCTGGCCACCCATCACGTCGGTCTGGGCCTGCGAGCCGCCCTTGTAAGCGACGTGAACGATACTTGTGGAGGTGTCGAGCTTGAACAGCTCGCCCGCGAGATGCAGTGATGTGCCCACACCGGGCGAAGCGTAGTTCAATGTTCCGGGTTTCTGCTTGGCAAGCGCGATCAGGTCGCGCACCGACGTCACCGGCAGGTCGGGATTTACCACGAGAACGTTCGGCACAGTGCCGATCAGGCTGATCGGCGCGAATGCCTTGAGCGGATCGAACGGCAGGTTCGCGTAAAGGCTGGGGTTGGTTGCAAGGCCGGGCGTACCCATCAGCAGCGTATAGCCGTCGGGCGCAGCTTTCGCGACGGCTTCCATGGCGAGATTGGCGCCCGCACCGGGACGATAGTCGACGATGATCTGCTGGCCGAGGTTCTCGCTGACCGCGGGAATGACCGTGCGCAACAGGATGTCCGCGCCGCCGCCCGCGGCGAAGCCGTGAACGATCTTGATGGGATGATCGGGAAACGCTGCGTGGGCCGTCGACCCCAGCAACGCGAGCATACAGACCAACCAACGGAAGAGCGTCATCGCCAACCTGGAATGCCGACGCTCATGCGCGCCGCGCAATTGCAATTGTACAATCGCATCGATGGTCATGGAGGCATTCACTCTGCACGCATGCGTTGATCACGATCCGGTGCGAACAGTGCCGGTCGCGCAACGCGTCGTTCGACTCGCGCGCCGCACACCTGGAACACGATTCGTGCACACGGAACATACCATGACGAGCGCCTGTCGCTGTACGCCATACCGCGCAGTCAGCAAACGCACGCGCGACCCGGAAGGTTCGCGCGACCTGCGTATGCGCGCCGCCTGATGGCTTCGACCCATCCGGAAACGGCCGCGCGAACGCTCGCGCGCTATGCGGCAGGCTTGCAGCTGCGCGATGTTCCCTCGCCGGCGATCGACCGTGCCAGGCAATGCGTGATCGACACGGTGGGCGTCGCGTTGTTCGGATCGCGCCTGCCGTGGTCACGCGTCGCGTCGCGTTATGCGACCCACTACGGTGGCTCGGGCACCAGCCGCGTCGTCGGGACGTCGTCGCGTGTTTCCGCACCGCTTGCCGCCCTGGCCAATGGCGTAGCCGCGCACGCCTACGAGCTCGACAGCTTGCGCAAGCCTGGAGCGGGTGTTCATCCGGGAGCGGCGCTCGTTCCCGTCGCACTGGCGCTCGGCGAAGAGCTGCATGCAAGTGGCGCCGACCTGCTCGCCGCATTGATCGCCGGCTGCGAAGTCATGTTCCGGATCGGCATGGCGTCGAAGCACAGCAGCGAGGCGCTCGGCTTCCACGCGCCAGGCTTGACCGGAGCGTTCGGAGCGGCCGTCACCGCGGCGCGTTTGCTTCGTCTCGATGCCCAGCGCACGGTCCAGGCGATCGGTATAGCCGGGTCGTTGTGCAGCGGCGTGCTCGCGTTCGCCAAGGCCGACAACGGCGCGATGGTGAAGCGCCTGCACCTCGGGCGCGCGGCGGAGTCGGGCATCCTCGCTGCGCGATGGGCCGAAGACGGCTTCGAGGGCCCCGACACCATTCTGGAGGGCCGCTTTGGCTTTCTCGACGTCTATTGCGAGCAGTCGGATGCATCGCTGTTGACGCGCGCGCTCGGCGAGCGCTTCGAAACGCAGAGCCTGTGCATCAAGCGCTACCCCTGTCACGTGACGGCGCACACGCCGGTGCAATCCATCGAAGCGCTACGGCGCGAGCACGGCTTCGTCGCCGACGACATCGCCGGCATCACGGTCCGGGCGAGCGCGAAGGTGGTGAGTCATCATGCGGCACACGAAGCGCACGACATCATGGCGGTACAGTACAGCGTGCCGTTGTGCGTTGCGATCGCGTGCGTCGATGATCCCGACGATCCCGACGCGTTCGGCGAGCGCGCGCTGCGCAACGGGAAGGTGAGTGAGCTGGCGCGCATCGTCGACTGCCAGGCGGGGCCGACCGAATGGTCCGGCTGGGCGAGCGAAGTGTGTGTGGCGCTGCGCGATGGGCGCATCTTCACGCGCTTTGCCGACGACTTCAACGGCACGCCCACGCGGCCGCTCGGCGGCGAGGAGCTTCGTCGCAAATACCTGCGCTGCGCCGGCGACTTTGCCGATGCGCGACGACTGCTCGAGCAGCTCGAGGCGATCGAAACGATCGACGATGTCGCGAGCCTCGCACTGGGTTGATGCCATTGGGGAATAGCGATGGGCGATAGAGACAGCGACACGGTGCGCGGTATCCGGCAGCTTTGCGACTGGGCGGCTTGCGTCGAGCTGCGCGACATTCCGCACGCGGTCCTGCAGCGCGGTGCGCGTGTCCTGGTCGACGATCTGGCAGCGATCATCGGTGCGCGCGACGAGCCGGAGGTCGCGGCGTTCCATGCCTCGCTGCTCGAACGGGCAGCCCGCGAGGAAGCAACGCTGTTCTGCGGCGGGCGCCGCCGCATCGATTGTCTCTCGGCTGCGGTAGGTAATGGCACCGCGGGCGATTTCCTCGAGCTCGACGAAGGCTATCGCGTCGCGCCGTGCCACGCGGGCTTGTACATCGTGCCTGCGCTGCTCGCGACGGCGGAGTTCGGCAATCTTGTGCTTGGCGATCTGCTGCGTGCCCTGGTGGTCGCCTACGAGATCGTCACGCGAGTCGCGCGCACGTGGCCGCCACGTGTCATGAACCTGCATTCGCATGCTCGCTATTCCGCCGTTGGCGCAGCCGCGGCCACGGCGCTGGCGGGGCGGACCTCGGCCGATCTATTGCATCGTGCTCTCACGGCGGCAGCGACGCTGGTGAACAACGGACCGCGCAACCATCTCGTCTCCGGCGCATTGGTGCGCAACGTCTGGCCCGCGGTGGGCGCGTGGTCGGGGATGATGAGCGTGGAATGGGCGCGCTGCGGCATCGGCGGGTCGCCGCAGGGCTTCGACGACGTCTATACGGGACTGCTTGGAAGCGAGGCGCAACCGCAGCACCTGCTGGGCGACCTGGGCGGCCGATGGGCCGTGCTCGACGGCTACCTCAAGATCCACGCGTGCTGCCAGCACCTGCATTCGACCGTGGAGGCGACGCTCGATCTGCGCTCGCGCGTGATCGCGGGTGGGGGAATGGAACGCATCGAGCGCATCGACGTGGCTGCGCATCCGCTCGCACTGCTCCTTCCCAATGCACATCCGGCGACCACGCTTGGTGCGAAGTTCTCGTTGCCGCATGCGGTCGCCGCGGCGCTGCTCACCGGGAGCGGCGGTGCGCACGCTTTTGCCAGCAGCACGCTTGACGATCCCGCTATCGCACGCTTGCGGGAGCGCGTGACGATGGCCCCCTACGGGAAGACACTGGCGCCGCCCAACGATCGGCCCGCGCGCGTGTCGGTGCATCTGAGCGGCGGCCAGGTGGTCGATGCGGAATGCCTGAGCGCGCAAGGCGGCGCGGACCGGCCGTTCCCGCCGGAGGTCTTCGTCGAGAAGATTGCCGAGCTCACCTCCCCGGTTTATCCGCGCTACGTGGCGGTCAGCAGCGAATTGCTGCGTCTGGATCCGGGCCCCATGCAGCAGGGCTGGCGCGACATCGTCGGCGACCTGTGTGCCGGCTGATATTTTTCGAACCGACGTTCCACCATACGAGGAATCGATGCAACCGAGCATTTACGGCCCCTATCGCTACCTGCCCATCACACAGCGCAAGCCGTTCGTGTGGCCGGGTGGTGCACGGCTCGCGCTGTGGGTGATCCCCAACATCGAGTTCTTTCATCTCGACGACCCGATGCCGGGCGTCAACAACGAGCGGCTGTCTTCCGCGCAGGTCAAGACGCCGAACGTCCGCAACTGGGCGATCCGCGACTACGGCAATCGCGTCGGGGTGTGGCGCTTCTTCGACGTGCTGTCGCGCTACCGGATCCGCGCGACGGCCGCACTCAACAGCGACATCTGCGACTATCACCCGCAGATCGTCGAGCGCGCGGTGGACCTGCAGTGGGACTTCATGGGGCATTGCCAGACCAATGCGAAGCGACTGAACGAGGTCCCGGCCGAACAGGAGAAGGCTGCGATCCACCAGACGCTCGAGCGCATCGCGAAGGCGACCGGTTCCAAACCGGCCGGCTGGCTGGGTGCCGGGCTTGCCGAGACCTGGAACACGCTCGACTACCTGATCGACGAGGGCGTGCGCTACGTGGCGGACTGGACCTGCGACGACCTGCCGTTTCGCATGAACGTCGGCGGGCGCACGCTGATGTCGATACCGTATTCGCTGCAGGTCAACGACACCACGCAGTTCTACAACCAGAAGGCGACGCACGAGGACTTCGAGAAGATCATCAAGGCACAGTTCGACTGCCTGTACGGCGAGGCGGGGGAGGTGCCGCGCGTCATGGCGATCGCCATCCATCCGTTCGTGTCGGGCGTTCCGCACTGGATCGGCGCGATCGATCGCAGCCTCGAGTACATCTGCTCGCACGAGGGCGTGTGGCTGGCGACCGGCAGCGAGATCATCGACCACTTCGCCAAGAGCGTGCCGGATGAGTAGAAGCGGGCGTGGGCGGCCGACGGGCGCTTGCATAACGCTCGTTTCTTCGTAGCCCTTTTTTCGTGATCGGCGCGAAGCCGCCTCAAGCCGATCACGCTAGCTCTAAACCGAGCGAAAGCATCGTGCGCGCCCCCGTGATGTTCGCAACGGTTGCGCCGTCAAGCAAATGACCAGCAGGTGATGGCGCGCGAAACTTTCGCTCGAATACCTATTCTCCCTTGATCCCCGCCTCCTTGATGAGCTTCGCCCACTTGGTATAGTCGTCGCGGATGAGATTGGCGAATTGCTCGGGCTTGTCGCCGCCGACCTCGACGCCCTGCGCGGCGAATTGCGTCTTCACCTCCCCGGACGCGAGGATCTTGTCGATCTCGGTGTTGAGGCGCGCGACGATTTCCGGAGCGGTTCCCTTCGGTGCCAGGACCCCATACCACGTGCCCGCGGAGTAGCCGGCGACGCCCGACTCGACCATCGTCGGCACGTCGGGCAGCGTCGACGAGCGTTGCCGGCTCGTCACGGCCAGCGCCTTCAGCTTGCCGGTCTTCACGTGTTGCGCGACCAGGCCCACGTCGGCGAACAGGATCTGCACCTGCCCGCCGAGCAGATCGGTGATGGCCGGCGCCAGGCCCTTGTACGGCACGTGCACGATGTCGATGCCGGCATCGCGCTTGTAGAGCTCGCCGGCGAGATGCGGCGCACCCCCGGTTCCCGACGACCCGAAGTTGTACTTGCCCGGGTTCGCTTTCGCGAGCGCGGTCAGCTCGCGCACCGAATTCACGGGCAGCGACGGATTGACGACCAGAACGAACGGGCTCGAGCCGACCAGCGCGATCGGAACGAAATCGTTGAACGTGTCGAACCCGGTCTTCTGCTGGAGATGCGGCGCGATCGTGAGCGCGCCCGCTGCGCCGAGGAGCAGCGTGTAGCCATCGGGCGCGGAGTGCGCCACCGCTTCGTTGCCGATGGCTCCGTTGGCGCCCGCGCGGTTGTCGACGACCACCGATTGCCCGAGCGCATCGCCGAGCCTCGGTGCAATCACGCGCGCGACGAAATCCGCGCCTCCACCGGCAGGGAACGTCACGATGAGCTTGACCGACTTGGACGGGTACGCCTGTCCGGACGCGCCCATCGCGCTCGCGAGCGACACCACACCGGCAATCGCGGCGATCAGGAAACGACGGCGGGGAGAATGCATCGTTAAGCCTCCTTGACGATCAATGATCCAGCGTGAACGCGGCCGCGGGTTCCACGGCCATGTCGATGTCGCGCGGCAGGCGGCGCGCCATGTCGATCGCATGCGGCGCCGCTTCGATGAGGAGCGCGAGTTGTCGCGCTTCGAGCTGCAGGCCCGCGTGCCGCACGGCGGCCGCGACTTGCTCGCGAACGTCGGGCGCGACATCGGTGATGTCGATATGCGCGTGCTCCGGTTCGATCGTCGCGACAATCGCTCCGGGCTCGAGTTTCGGATGGCGCCGGAACCAGCCGGTGGCCTGCTCGTAGGCATGGCCGATCTGCAGCACCGTCGCGTCTTCGAAGGGACGGCCCGCGATCTGCATCCCGAGGGGCAGGCCGCCGGCACTGAATCCGCACGGCAGCGCGAGCGCGGGCGCGCCGGTGAGGCTGAACATCGTGCCCATGCTGGGGGTCGACCACTTCTGCGCCGCACCGATGTTGCGATGTGCGCTCATGTGCGGAGCGGGGCCGGCACCGGTGGTGACGAAGGCATCGTAGCGCGCGTAGAACGGCTGCATCTCGTCGATGATACGGCGGCGCTCGCGTTGCGCGGCCAGGTAATCGGCCGAGGTGAACAGGCATGCGGCGAGCGCCCGACCGAGGAAATGCTCGCCGTAATCGCCGGCGTGGCGCTGCAGATGATGCTGGTGGCGGGCGAACAGCTCCGATTCGGTGAGCATGATGCGCACGGCGTAGTACTCGTGCAACGAGCGCACGCGAACCTCTTCGGTGGTTGCGCCCAGTTCGCGCAGGACGCGCAGCGCATCGTCGACGGCGCTGCACAGCTCGCGGCTGGGATGGATGTCTTCTTCCCAGTGATGGCGCAGTACGCCGATCCGCATGCCGCGTATGGACTCACCCAGTCGGGCGGCGAAGTCCGGTGCCTCGCGATGCGTGCTGCCAGGGTCGCGTTCATCGCGTCCGGCAGTTGCGTTGAGCACCATCGCGCAATCCTCCACCGTGCGCGCGAGCGGGCCGACATGGTCGCAGCTTGGTGAAAATGCGATGACGCCATGCCGCGAAACCCAGCCGAAGGTCGGCTTGAGACCTACGACGCCGCACATCCACGCCGGCGTGCGCACCGAGCCGCCGGTGTCGGTACCGAGCGCGAACGCCGAAAGACCGCCGGCCACGGCCGCACCCGACCCGGTGCTCGAGCTTCCCGTGTAGTGCGCGGTGTTCCAGGGATTGCGCGCAGGCGGCCACGGCAGATCGAACGACGGACCACCGTGCGCGAACTCGTGCGAGGATTGCTTGCCGAGCAGGATCGCACCGGCGTCGTAGAGCTTGCTCACGACCGTTGCATCCTGCGCGGGAATGTTGTTCGCGAGCACGCGCGAGTGTGCGCTGGTCAGGATGCCGCGCGTGGCGAACATGTCCTTGAGTCCGAACGGAATGCCGTGCAGGGCGCCGCGCCGGCGTCCGGCCTCGAGCTCGCGTTGCATGGCCTGCGCTTGCTGTCGCGCGAGCTCGCCGGTCACCGTGATGTACGCGTGCGTCTGGTCGTCGAGCGCGTCGATGCGCTGCAAATAGGCATCGGTAAGCTCGGTGGGCGACAGCTCGCGCTCGCGCAGAAGGCGCGAAGCATCGGCGATCGAAAGGAAGCAGAGCTCTTCGCTGGTCACAGCGCGCGCCGCTTGAAAGCGAACCACAACGGTGGCGTTGCGGTGATCTGAACTGCAGCCATCCTTTGCATCTCCTGCGTTGCGCGTGCGCGCAGCCGCGATGCGGCGTGCGGTAATCCATTCACTGCAGCTTGATGTTGCCGCTTCTGATCACATCGCCCATCCGCTGCTTCTCGGCGCGAATGAACGCGCCAAACTGTTCGGGGGTATCGCCGACCGGCTCGGCGCCTTCCCTCGCGAGCGCCGTGCGCACATCGTCCTGGGCGAGCACTTGCACGATCTCGTCGTGCAGTCGACTCACGACCTCCGGCGGCGTGCCCGCCGGCGCGAGAATGCCGTACCACGAGCTCGTCTCGTAGCCCGCGAGACCCGCTTCCGCGACCGTCGGTACGTCGGGAAAGAGCGCGACGCGCTTGCTCGACGTGACGGCAAGCGGTCGCAGCTTTCCGGCGTTGATGTGCGGAAGGATGGCGACCATGCTGCTGAACATGAGCTGGTCCCGTCCGCTCAGCAAGTCGGTCAGCGCCGGCGCAAGGCCTTTGTACGGGATGTGCACCATATCGATTTTCGCGAGCGAAGCGAACATGACCGCCGCGAGCTGCGACGAGCTGCCATTGCCGTTCGAGGCGTAGTTCAGCTTGCCCGGCTGTGCACGCGCAAACGCGATCAACTCCTGCACCGAATGCGCGGGCACCGATGGATGCACCACGAGGATCAGCGGCGCGGAAGCGAGGAGCGACACCGGAGCGAAGTCGCGGATCGGATCGTAGGGAAGATCAGCGTGCAGGTTGGGATTGATGGCGTGACTGCCCACGCCTCCCAGGAAGAGCGTGTAACCGTCGGGCGCCGCCTTGGCTGCCGCTTCGGCTCCGACGACGCCTCCGGCGCCCGCACGGTTATCGATGACGACCGGTTGCCCAAGTCGCGCTGCCAGCGCTTGCCCAACCAGCCGCGCGACCGTGTCGTTGCCGCCGCCGGCGGCGAAGGGCACGATCAGGCGAATCGGCCGGGTCGGATAGTCGGCCGCGCTCGCGTCGGCCGACAAGGCGCAAAGCAACAGGGCAACGAGGACGAATCGCATGCAGTGGATCCGGTGATGCGCTCCAATGGCTTCGGGCGCGCGAACGTGAGGCATCGCAGTTGCCAGCGCGCGCTGCGATTATTCCACGCTCAAGTCCTGGCCGACGCCTGGCGCTTGTCCAACGCTTCCTTGAGGATCGGAACGGCGAGATTGCACGAATGAATGCCGACCAGCGTGGTGAGCTGGATTGCCTCGAGGATCTGCTCGCGGGTCGCACCCAGATTGAGCGCGTTCTCGATATGGCGGCGCACCCCCGCGGCATACATGTGCGTCGTGCACGCGTTGACCGCGATCAGGATCAACTCGCGCATCACCGGTGACAGCGGCCCCTTTTTGCGCGGGGCCAGGCGGAACGCGATATACGCTTCGACGAACTCCGGATCCCATTCCTTGAGCGTATCCCACAGCGGGTTCCAGTCACCCGACGCGATCTGTGCTTGGGTCAGCGGAAAGCTCTCGGCTCCGTCACTCATCGACGTTTCTCCTTTTGTTGCGAGTGGAAGATCGACGCGCAGCGCCGCGAAACGCGACGCCTCGCGCGTGCAGCGGCGTTGCAACAAGCGCCTACGATTGCGATCGGTGCTTGAACGAGTCGCGTCGGAAGCTGTAGAGCGCATTGGGGTCGACGCGAACGTCCACGACGGCCGGTCGCCCGCATGCGAGCGCCGCGCGCAGCGCGCGCTCGACCTCTTCGGCACGATCGGCGCGAAACCCTTCCGCGCCCCATAGCCTGGCGAGCTGATCGTAGGGTGGATTGGGGACGTCGGCGCCGATGTAGCGCCCGCCGAAGAAGTCCCGCTGATAGGCCTTCTCGGCGCCCCAGCAACCGTTGTTCATCACGACGCAGACGGTGCGGATGTCGTATTGCACGGCCGTGCCGAGCTCGCTCGAGGTCATGCCGAAGCCGCCGTCACCCATCAGGCTCACCACCGTTCGATCCGGGCAGGCCAACTTGACGCCCAGACCGCAAGCATAGGAGAACCCGACCAACCCGAAATCGAGTGGCGTGAACAGCGCCGGCGGGCGCACGTAACGCATCTGGTCGGTGGCCTGCAGGCACAGCGTCCCCGCGTCCATCGTGTACATCGTGTCGTCGGGCAGCACGGCGCGCATGACCTTGTACAAGGCGGCTGGTTGCAGCGGGTCGGCGAGGCGCGCGCTCTCGTCGCGCTCGGTGAGCAGCGCGCGTCGCTTCGACTGGAATTCGCTCGCCCAGGTGGATTCGCCTTGCAGGCTCGCGCCGGCGAGCGCCGCGGTCAACTGACGCGCGACGCGGCCCGCATCGCCGACGACCCCCAGGGCGACCGGAAAGAATCGCGCGATCGCGGTGGGTTCGATTTCGACCTGGATGATCTGCGCGGCCGCATTGAGGTGGTCGTAAGTGTAGAAGGTCGTGTTGAACCCCAGGCGAGTGCCGAGCGCGAGGATCACATCGGCGCGTCGCGCGAGATCGCTCGCCACGGCGTTGCCCCGCGGGCCGACCTGACCGGCGTAGAGCGGATGCGTGCAGGAGACCGCGTCCCCGTGCCCGGGCGACATCGCCATCGGCGCCGACAATCTTTCGGCAAGCTCGATCGCGTCGCGCGCGCTGCGTCCGTTCTTGACGCCGCCGCCCGCGAGGATGAGCGGGCGCTTCGCGCCCGCAAGCATGCGCGCCGCACGCGTGATCGCGTCGGCGTTGCCCTCCGGGGGCGCGGGCGGTCCGCGCTCGGCGAGCGATCGCAGGTCCGGCGCGTCGATCGTCTCGGCGAGCAGGTTGCGCGGAAGGTTGAGCGCCACCGGGCCTTGCCGCGGCGT
>DATKLH010000387.1:0-3615 GCA_035542515.1 Casimicrobiaceae bacterium | reverse complement strand
AAAAAGTGACCAGAATGTTCTGCGAAGGAGTCACCGACGCGATGGCATCCGGGCCCACGACCAGCGTCGATCCTTCGTCCTCGATCACCGCCGGGCCCTCGAAGCGATCCCCCGGTCGCAGCGCAAGACGCTCGTACACGGCCGTTTTCGAATACCCGCCAAGCTCCGGGAAATAGGCGTTGCGCCAGCCCTTGCGCGCACTGCCCCCGGCAGCCTGCGTGCTTCCATGCGCGATGTCGGTGCCCGGTACGCGAACGCGCACCGAGACGCGGATGTTGATGAACTCGACCGGCACGTCGGGCGGCGTACGCGAGAATTTCTCGCGCGACGCCTGCTCGAAGGCACCCTGCAATGCCGCGCGTGTGCGATCCGGTTCGTCGGTGTCGTACGGACCGGCCGGCAACGGAACCACGAGGTCGTGCCCCTGCCCGACGAATCGCCCGTCGGCGAAGCGCTGCACGGTGGCTTGCTCGATCGGAAAATCGGCCTCGGCGATGACCGACTTCGCCTCGTCCTCCAGCGCACGAAACGCCGACTCGAGCCGCTCCCAGTCACCGCGATCCAGGCGCATGCCGAGCGTTGCCACACGGTCCACGCTTGCCGGCGCCACCAGCAGCCCCAGAGCGGATGCGACACCGGCCGAAGGCGGACACAGGATGCTTTTCACGCCGATCTTCTTCGCGACGTAGAACACATGCACGGGCCCCGCTCCGCCGGTGCACAGGATGGCGTAGCTCTTGGGATCGCGGCCGCGTTCGGCGATGTGCACGCGGGCTGCGCTTGCCATGTTCTCGTTCACGACATCGTGGATGCCCCACGCCAGCTTCTCGATCGGGAGCTGCAGCCGGCGCGCGATCTTCTCGATGGCAGCGTGCGCACGGTCTGCATGCACACGCATCGTGCCGCCCGCGAAATAGTCGGGATTGAGATAACCGAGGACCAGATCGGCATCGGTGACCGTCGCTTCGGTCCCGCCGAGTCCGTAGCATGCCGGACCCGGCTCCGATCCCGCGCTCTGCGGGCCGACCTTGAGAAGGCCGAGCTCGTCCACCCGCGCGATGCTTCCGCCACCGGCCCCGATCTCGATGAGCTCGATGGTGGAGATGCGCACCGGCAATCCGCTGCCCTGCATGAAGCGCTTTTGTCGTGCAGCCTCGAAGCCGTAGGCGACCAGCGGCTCGCCGTCGTCGACCAGACTGAGCTTAGCGGTGGTTCCCCCCATGTCGAAAGCGAGAAGGTGCCCGCCGCTGTCCTGCGCGCCGAAATGAGCGGCGGCCAGCGCGCCGGCCGCCGGACCCGATTCGAGCATCTGGACCGGGTTCTTGCGCGCCTCGGCAAGATGAGTCAAGCCTCCGTTGCTCAGCATGAGCAGCAACATCGCGGGAATCCTCTGCTCCTCCATCCGGCGGCGCAGGTCCTCGAGGTAGCCATGCGCGAGCGGCTTGACGTAGGCGTTGATCACCGTGGTCGAAGCGCGCTCGTACTCGCGGATCTCGCGCACCACTTCGTGCGATACGGTGACGAACAGGCGCGGATAGCGATCGCGAATGAGCTGCGCTGCCGCGATCTCGTTGCCCGGATTCGCGTACGCGTGCAGGAACACGATCGCGACCGACGTCACGCCCCGCTCGACCAGTCGCTCGGTGGCGCGCAGCAGCTCGTCGCGATCGAGCGGTTGCAACGTGACGCCGCTCGCATCGGTGCGCTCGGGAACCTCTTCGCGCAGGTGCCGCGGCACGATCGGCGCCGGATTCTCGATGTTGAGGTCGTAGAGCTCGTAGCGCAGCTCGCGTGCGATCTCGAGCGAATCGCGGAAGCCCTGCGTGGTGATGAGGCCGGTCACCGCGCCCTTGCGCTCGATGACGGCATTGGTGAACAGCGTCGTCGCGTGTACGAGCCGGTGCACCGCCTCGGCGGCGATTTCGTTGTCGCGCAGGATGCGCGCCACGCCTTCCATCACGGCGCGGGCCGGATCGTCGTGCGTGGTGAGGACTTTGCGGCTGTATTGGCGACCATCACGATGGTCGTAGACGACGATGTCCGTGAACGTGCCGCCTATGTCGATACCCAGCGAGTGACTCCGCATAGCTTGCGCTTACCGTTCCGAGAGGCGTGGAACGCTGGTCATGCGACCGGCGAATAATGATGGGCAAAGGTGAAGATCGCCCAGCGGAAGACGCGGTCGACGACGAAGCCCAGCACCGCCAGCGTCAGCAGCACCACGAACACCGTGTCGACCTCCATGTACAGACGGCTCTGCCAGAGCAGCGTACCGATCCCCTGGTTCGCGGCAACGAGCTCGGCGGCCACGATCGTCGTGAACGCATTCGCCATCGCAAGTCGCATCCCCGTGAGGATGTACGGCACCGTGGCGGGCAGCGTCACGAACAGGAATAGCTGCACGCGCGATGCGCCGAGCGACAACGCCGCGCGCGGCTTGTTCACGGGAATGCTCGCAACTCCCGCGGCCGTGGCGATGATGACGATGAACACGGTGCCGTAGAGGATGATGAAGACCTTCGATGATTCACCGATACCGAACCAGATCACGGCCACGGTGATCATGGCCACCGCCGGTATGAAGCGCAGCGTTTCCACCACCGGATCGAGAAGGCGGCGCACCGTGATGAAGGATCCGACCAGCAGGCCGATGAACACGCCGATCAGCGATCCCAGGGCGAAGCCGGCCAGGATGCGCTGAAGACTTGCCCACACGTTGATCGGCAGCTGACCGTTGGCGATCAGTTCCCCGGCTTTCCGGAGCACCGGCAGCGGCGGCGGAAACAGGACCGAGACGAACACGCGCGTCGCGACGATGTGCCAGACCAGGAACATGCCCACGAAACCCACGACGTAGGGCCAGTGCGCCAGCAGCGACGACAACGCTCGCGTGATCGCGCGCGCGGATGCGCCATCCGAAGACGAACCGGGCATGGCCGCGTGGACTTCCCCGTTCATTGCGCGCTCTCCTCGGCGCGCGTGGCAGCGCGCGCGCTCTTGAGCACCTCTTCGCGGATCATCTCGTAGACTTCGCGATAAACGTCCATGAACGCGGAGTCGGTCCGGCGGCGCTCCTCGCCGAGGTCGACGCCGATCTGTCCTTTCAGCGTCGAAGCCGGGCCGGCCTTCATGACACCGATCCGGTTGCCCAGCATGACCGCTTCGTCGATGTCGTGCGTGATGAAGAACACCGACGTCCTGGCGCTGCTCGCGATCTTGCGCATCTGCTCCTGCATCAGCAATCGCGTCTGCGCGTCGAGTGCCGCGAACGGCTCGTCCATCAGCAGCATCAGCGGCTCGTTGGCGAGCACGCGCGCGATCTGGATGCGCTGCTTCATGCCGCCGGAAAGCTGCGGCGGATGCTTGTGTTCCTGGCCGGACAGTCCCACGAGGTCGAGGAAGTGGCGCGCACGCTCGCGCCGCTCGCGCCTGGCAACGCCGCGCATGCGCAGTCCGAACTCGACGTTCTCGAGCGCCGTGAGCCACGCGAACAACGAGTCGTCCCCCTGGAACACGACGGCGCGATCGGGGCCCGGACCGCGAATCGGATGGCCCGCGATCGAGATGCTTCCCGCCGTCGGATGCTCGAACCCCGCGAGCATGTTGAGCACGGTC
>DATKLH010000386.1:0-8064 GCA_035542515.1 Casimicrobiaceae bacterium | reverse complement strand
CACGTTCTACATCGGGAGCTTCAGCAAGACGCTGTCGGCCAGCCTGCGTTCCGGATTCGTGGTGGCGCAGCCCGACACGCTCGACGCGCTGGCGCGACTCAAGCTACTGACCGGCATGACCACGCCCACGTTCGCCGAGCGACTGGTCTACGAGATGCTCGCCGGCGGGCACTATCGCAAACACGTCGCCCGCATCCGCGAACGACTCGATGCGCGGCGCGCGCGCATGGCGCACGAGCTCGAACGCGCCGGCTGGTCGCTCGCGAGCACGCCGGAAGCCGGCATGTTCCTCTGGGCGCGTCACCCCGAGGTGGACGACTCGCTATGGATCGCGCAGGGTGCCCGCCGCGAAGGTTTGCGCCTGGCACCGGGCGCCTCGTTTCGACCCACGCATGCCACCAGTGCGTGGATGCGCTTCGCGGTCAGCTGCGTGGGCACCGCGCGCGACTATCGCGTGCTGGCGAACGCGCCGGAGCTTGCCAGGCGTGCGCGACAGCATCTCGCGGCTGCGGCGGAGAACAAATCGATCTGAACGCCTGGCGCCCCCCGGCGCGTGAGCGAAAGACAACTGACGCGCCAGCGCCCGCGACGCGGGCCGCGCTTACACGTTGGTCTGCGAAGCTTCGCCGGGCGCTTCGCGAAAGCGCCGCACGCTGTCGACGATCTCGCGCTTCGCGTCCTCGCTGCCCACCCAGCCGGCGAGGCGAACCCACTTGCCCGGCTCGAGGTCCTTGTAGTGCTCGAAGAAATGCGCGATCTGCGCCAGCTGGATATCGGGCAGGTCGCGCGGCGAATCGATCGCGCGATAGAGCGAGGACAGCTTGTCGATGGGCACGGCGAGGATCTTCGCGTCGCCGCCCGCCTCGTCTTCCATCTTGAGCATGCCGATCGGCCGGCAGCGCACTACCACGCCGGTGATCAGGGGAACCGGTGAAATGACCAGGACGTCGCAGGGATCGCCGTCGTCGGACAGCGTCTGCGGGATGTAGCCGTAGTTGCACGGATAGTGCATCGCGGTCGACATGAAACGGTCGACGAAGACCGCGCCGGTGTCCTTGTCGACCTCGTACTTGATGGGCTCCCCATGCATCGGGATCTCGATGACCACGTTGCAGTCGTTGGGAACGTCCTTGCCGGCCGGGACACGATCGAGGCTCATGGGACACCAGGGCGAATGCGTTGGACGAACCGGCCAGGCCGGCGCGAGACGATTATAGTGGGCGCCCGGCGCCCGCGGCGTCGCGAGCAGGCCGGGATCGTGATAACGTGGCAGAGCGAGGTCGGCCACGATGCTCCGATTCCTGATCTGCCTCTGCTTGACCGCGAACGTGGCGTGCGCGTGGGCACAGAGCGCCGCGGTCATGGAAGGTGTGCCGCTCGTGCTGCCTTTCTCGTCGGCGCGTGCCGGCACGGTCCCGCCTTCGGGATGGAACAAGGTCGTCATCACCGACCGCAAGAGGGACACCCGTTACGATCTCGTGGACGATCACGGCACCGTGGTGCTGCACGCCGTTGCTGAAGCTGCCGCTTCCGGTCTGGGCGTGCGAACCCGCTTCGACATTCGCGCAGCGCCGGTGATGAGCTGGCGCTGGAAGATCGCCGGCCTCATCGGCGACGCCGACAACCGCGTCGCCTCGCGCGAGGATTCTCCAGTGCGGATCGTGCTCGAATTCGACGGCGACAAATCGAAGCTGGGTCTCGCGGACCGCAGCGCGTTCGCGCTGTCGAGAGGGATCTCCGGACGTGAGATTCCGTACGCGACGCTGATGTACATCTGGGCGAACCAGATCCCGGTCGACACCATCGTGCCCAACCCGCGCACCAACCGCGTCGAGATGATCGTCGTCGACAGCGGTGAAGCCGGCGTGGGCAAGTGGCAGTCGCTGACCCGCAACGTGCTCGAGGACTACCGCAAGGCCTTCGGCGAAGAGCCGGGGCCACTGACGGGCGTCGCGGTGCTCACCGATACCGACAATACCGGCGAGACCGCGGAAGCCTGGTACGGGGACATCGCCTTCACGGCGGGTCGTTAGCGAAGAGGCCGACGGTGAGCCCGCAAACGCGCAATGCTCCGTCGGTGAACGAACCCAAGATGGACTCGCTGGCGCCGGCGCCGCGCATCGTCGAGCAGGTCTATCGCGCGATCCTCGACGCGATCTGCGACGGCCGGCTCGCGCCCGGCGAGCGCCTCACGCAGGAGTCGGTCGCCAAGAAGCTCGATGTGTCGCGCCAGCCCGTGGGTCAGGCGTTGCTGTTGCTCAAGCAGCAGAAATTCCTCGCCGAGGCGGGACGGCGTGGCCTGATGGTCGCGCCGGTCGACCATGAGTTCACGCGCTGGATCTACGAGTTGCGAGCCGGCATCGAGCCGATTGCGGCAAGTCTCGCCGCGCGCTCGGCCACCGTGGACAAGGTCCGCCACGGCGAGGAGATCGTTGCGCAAGGCAAGTCGGCATATGACGCGCAAACCATCGGCGAGCTGATCGACGCGGACATGCGCTTCCACATGTATCTCTACGAGCTCTCGGGCAATCGCCTGTTCGTCGACCTCATGGGCGACCTGTGGAATCACTTGCGTCGCGCGATGCGCGAAGTGCTGAATCATCGCGATTACCGACCGGCGACCTGGCACGAGCACGAACAGATCCTGCACGCGATTGCCACGCGCAATCCGGAAGGCGCCGCGGCACTCGCGCGCACTCACGTCCACAACGCGACCACCAGCCTGGTGGCGCAACCGAGCATCGAAGAGCCGTGTCCCGGCTCGCCGTCACCCGACGATACCGATCCGCCCGGCAGTTGACGCGCCTCAGCGCGGCGCAAGCGCTGCGCGATAAGCCGCGCCGTAGCCGATGTAGACGTCGCGACCCCGCGCGAACTGGACGCGCTCGGCGGGGCGCAGCTCGCGAAACGCGCGCGCCGGTCGCCCGGCCCAGATCCAGCCCGACTTGACCACGGTACCCGATGCCACCCATGCGCCGGCGGCCACGCATCCTTGCGCTTCCACGACGACATCGTCCTCCAGCCGCGACATCATCCCGATCAGCGCGTCATCGCCGAAGCGACCCGAGCGCATCTGAACGTTGTGACCGATGGTGATGCCCGCGCCCAGCACCAGATCGCCGCGCGCCGCGCTCGTGATCAGAAAAGAGTTGTCCTGAACATTGGTCCGCGGACCGATCACGATGCGACCGTCGCCGGCGCTGACCACGCAGCCGAAGTAGATGCCGGCATCGTCGCGCAGCTCGACCTTGCCGATCACCGCAGCCGTTGGCGCAACGTAGGCAGCGCCGATATGGGGTGAGCGCCCCAGCCACGAATGCAACGGACCCGCGCCTGCACCGGCGGGCAGGAACGCACGCACGGAAAGTGGCGGAAGCACCGCCGAGCGAACGATGTCGTCGGGCGCGCCGTCGCGGATCGATCGTGCGATCGCGGCTGCCTCCGAGGGCGCGATCTGCCGCAGGGGCTGCGCCGGGACGCCTTGGTAGAGCCATCCGCCGGGCAGTTGCTTGCCTGGTGCGACGATGCTGTCGGCCGCAACGACAACGTCGTCGCCGACCATCGCGCCGTCCATGACGGCCGCGCCCTCTCCGACCACGACCCTGTTGCCCAGCGTGCAGGCATGGACCAGCGCGTACCGACCCACCGTCACTTCGTCGCCGATGGTGGTGCCGATTTGTCCGTCCACGATGTGAACCGTCGCGCGCTCGGCCAACCAGGCGTCGCGGCCGATGCGAATGAACTCGCCATCGGCACGCACCGTGGCGTACTCGAGCAGCGTCAGCCTTGCGCCGGCCGAGGTTCGCCCAATGGCAGCCGCGGAATCGGCGAGCCTGGGCGATTCGCCAAGGACGCAGGTGTACTGCCGATAAGGCAACTGCATGATCGATGCGATAGGGTCGTGCGACCGATGCCGGCGTCGCACGCTGCGTGCCGGGCGATCTGGGAGGGATCGCGCTAGGATACCGCGCAGGCTACCGGCGCCATGATCCGGACCTGCGTCCCAAGTCGCGCCGGGGCAAAACGACCTCCGTGTCAGGGAGTGGATGAATCCGTTTCGCGTCCTCACGCATCCAACCGACACGTAGGCTGCCCGATGTCCCGACTCGTCCTGACGCTCCTGGTCCTCGCCGCGATTGCCGTGTCGGCGTTGCTCGCCTGGGTCGTGCTTCATCGTGAAGGCGCCATACGGGCCGAAGAGCCGATTGTGGCAACCCAGCAAGTGCAGCCGTTCTCGGCGATCGAGGTAAGCGGCGCCTTCGACGTGGTCCTGGTCCAGGGCGACCAGGAGCGCATCGCCGTCGAAGGGCCGGTCGACGACCTCGTCGTACGCGCGCGCGTCGAGGGACGCACCCTGCGCATCAGCGCTCGGGATACGCGCCGCTGGTGGGATTGGATCGTGCGCGGCCCATCCACTTCGCGCAGCGCGCGCATCACCGTGACGTTTCGCGACCTCGACTCGATCTCATTGTCGGGCGCGGTCCGCCTGAGCGCCGACCGCATGACCGCGGGTGCGTTGCGCATCGCCGCATCGGGCGGTACGTCCGTGCGCATTCGCAACCTGCGCGCCGACGAGCTTCGCTTCAGCGGCTCCGGCGCCCTGCGCGCGGATCTGTCGGGCCAGGTGCCGAGCCAGCGCATCTCGATCTCAGGCGCGGGCAATTACCGCGCAGACGATCTCGCGAGCGACGACGTGCACGTATCGGTCAGCGGCGTCGGCAGCGTCGTGGTCCGCGCGGCCAAGACACTGCATGCGTCGATCTCGGGCGCCGGCAGCGTCGAGTATTACGGCAACCCGGTGGTCCGCCAGGACATCAGCGGCATGGGACACGTGAAGCGCCGCGAAGCGAGCGCTTCACTCGTGCTTCCCGCTCCGCGGCACGAAGGGTTTCGGGTGATGTAGCGCGTTCAATGGAGCGCGCCTGCCGCGGGCAGCTCGTGCGCTTTGAACAGCACCAGCGTCCCGGTGTCCGCGTGGCGATCGGCGTGCACGCCGGACAGGACACGAACGGTGGCAACGCGGCAATCGTTCAGCAACTCGACGAGCATCGCCGCGACTTCACGCACGTTGTCGAGCCGGGCAAGCGGGCAGCGGAATCCCTCGGCATCGCGCTCATAAAACGGAGAGGACAGGGACAGGCGCAGCTCGCCACCCGACGCGCTGTCGGCGCTGCGATGCGCGCTGACGACCGCACCCGGCTCGCCAACGCTGGCGCGAAAGCGGCGCAGCGCAGCGGACACGAACAACTGTGCAGAAACCTCGCGCTGCGCGGCACGTCCCTGCGCGAGGGCGATCAGTGGCGGGCGTGGCGGGCGCGGCAGCGCCAACGCCGTCAGGCCTGGAGCGGCGAGCTGCCTCGATAGCGCCTGTGCGAGCGGCGTTCCCCATTTCCCGACGCCATCTGCGTCGAGCAGGCGCGCGTGGCCCGAAGCGAGCGCGACGCCGAGCAGGAACCTCAGATGAACCGTTTCGTGCGCTCGCGTGACGCTCATCGGCGCAGGCTCGAGCAATTGCAGTTGTCCGCCGATCGAGTCGTCCTCGACGCGCCACGCGCTCCATTGCTGGAAGCGCGCGAGCATCGAGACGTCGACCGCTTCGCTGCCGAGCAGCGCACCGGCGAGCGCGAAGTTGCGGTTGCCACCCAGAGCGTGATGGTTGCGCAAGAGCTCTACGATCGGCGCGACATCGACGACACCATCGAGCTTCGCCATGTCCGCACGGTCGTCGGCCACGCCTGCAACCACGACGATCGGAAATGCGAACACGTTGGCGCGCAACGCGTCCGGATCGAGGCGAAGCGCCGGATCGAGGCGCGCAAGTCGCGTCCAGAGATGGCGATAGATGCTCGCCGAAGGCGCCGAATCGAGCGCACGCCTGAGCCCGTTCGGATCCGCGACCCGATCGCGAAGGCGCGCATCGATCACTTCGTCGGCGTGGTCCGACTCGTCGGCCGTTGCAGCAGACAAGCTGGCGAGCGCAAGCGCATGCAAGGGCTCCGCGCCGCCGGCGATCGAGGGATCCGGCCACGAGCGCGGGTCGCCGATGTCGGAAAGGGACGAATCGAAGGGACTCATGGAGAGTCGCGGCCTTGAAGTCGCGGCTTTGAACCGCCGTCCGGGCCGGGCGGAAGTCGCGAGCGCGACAGATCTGCCGGAAGGCGGACCAATTATACGCAACGCACGCTCGATGCTTCGTCAGGGCAGCTGCCGCGGTTGACGCGAACAACCGCTGCGCGCCTCGCGCGAACCGGCTACGATGCGCGCTTCACCCGCCTGGGGAGCGTCGATGTACAAGCATATGCTGGTTGCAACCGACGGAAGCAAGCTGTCTCAAAAAGCCGTCGACCACGCGCTCGTGCTCGCCAAGGCGCTGGCGGCCAAGCTCACGGTGTTCTACGCGGCGCCCGATTACCCGATACCGACGTTCGTCGACGGCATCGTGTACGAGCCGGTGTCCAAGCGCGAATACGCGAAGCTCGCCGCGCGTGAGGCCGACAAGATTCTTGCACCGGCCAAGCGCAAGGCCGAAGCCGCCGGCGTCGCGTGCGAGCTGCTGCATGCGGTTGCCGAAACACCGTGGGAGGCGATCCTGGCCGCGGCACGCAAGACCAAGTGCGATGCGATCGTGATGGCCTCGCATGGTCGGCGTGGGGTTGCTGCATTGCTGCTGGGTAGCGAGACGCAAAAGGTCCTCACCTACAGCAAGCTGCCGGTCATCGTCGTGCGCTGACCCGCCGATCCTCCCGGGCGGCCCCGGCGCGCGGTCCTGCCTGCTGCATTCGAAGCGGGCGTGCACGGCGCGCCGGCTACAATGCGCGTTTTGCCTTGCGACCCGCCGCCATGCGCGCCTCGCAGTTCTATCTCGTCACCCTCAAGGAAGCGCCCGCCGAAGCCGACGTCGACAGCCAGAAGCTGATGCTGCGGACGAGCATGATCAAGAAGGTGAGCTCGGGCGTCTATTCGTGGCTGCCGCTGGGCCTCATCACGCTGCGCAAGGTCGAGCGGATCGTCCGCGAGGAAATGAACGCAGCGGGCGCGCTGGAATGCTATCTGCCGCATGTCGTGCCCGCGGAGCTTTGGCAGGAAACCGGCCGCTGGGACAAGTTCGGTCCGCAACTCCTGAAGATCAAGGATCGTCACGAACGCGACTTCCTGTTCGGACCCACGCACGAGGAGGTCGTCACCGACATCGTGCGCAAGGACATCCGCAGCTATCGCCAGCTTCCGCTCAACCTCTACCAGATCCAGGTGAAGTTCCGCGACGAGATCAGGCCGCGTTTTGGCGTGATGCGCGGTCGCGAGTTCCTGATGAAGGACGCCTACTCGTTCGACGTCGATCGCGATGCGCTGATGACGAGCTATCGCAAGATGTACGCGGCCTACGAGAAGATCTTCACGCGGCTTGGCCTGAAGTTTCGCGCGGTGCAGGCCGACACCGGCGCGATCGGCGGCTTTGCCTCGCACGAGTTCCAGGTGCTGGCCGAATCCGGCGAAGACGCGATCGCATGGTCACCCGACTCGGACTACGCCGCGAACGTCGAGCAGGCCGAAGCGATCGCACCGCGCGGAACGCGTGCGCCGCCGGCCGAAGCGATGGCGAAGGTGGCGACGCCCGGCATGGGGACCTGCGAGGAAGTCGCACGACTGCTCGGGCTTCCGTTGCAGCGGACGGTCAAGTGCCTGTTGATCTACGCCAACGACAAGGTGCACATGCTGCTCGTGCGCGGCGATCACATGGGCAACGAGGTCAAGATCGGCAAGCTGCCGCGACTCGGTGCGTGGCGCTGGGCGAGCGACGCCGAGATCGTCGCGGCGACCGGCTGCAAGCCCGGCTACATCGGTCCGGTCGGCATTCCGGCCGAGATGCCGCTCATCGTCGACCGATCCGTCGCGGCGATGAGCGACTTCGTCTGCGGAGCCAACGAGGCGGATTTCCACCTGCGCGGGGTCAACTTCGGGCGCGACGCCCGCGAGCCGGACCTCGTGGCCGACATCCGCAATGTCCTCGAAGGCGATCCCTCGCCCGACGGCAACGGCACGCTGAAAATCGTGCGCGGCATCGAA
>DATKLH010000385.1:0-3443 GCA_035542515.1 Casimicrobiaceae bacterium | reverse complement strand
AACGCCCTGTCGCTGGTGAGCGTTCCGCGCGTCTCGATCACGCTGCGCAAGAACTATGGGCAGGCTTACCTCAACATGGGCGGCGGCCGTAATTCCGACGAGGCCGCTGCATGGCCGAGCGCCGATTTCGGTTTCATGGATCCGGCTACCGGCGTCAACGTGCTGCACGGCTTGAAGCGAGAGGACGATCCGGAACGTTTCGAGCAACTGGTGGCGCAGATCACGCAGGAGAGCAGTGCGTGGCCGCTTGCCGGATTGTTCGAGACGCAGGCCGTGATCGATCCGCGCGACACCCGCGATTACCTCAAGGCGATCCTCGGCGTGCGCTTCCGCCGTCCTTCGCGCGGAGTCGGCATGCACCGTTTGAGCTGTTGGCCCACCAGCTACTGAAAATGTCCGCGGATGAACCACGACGAGAATAGTTCGTGTGAGCGGCGCACCGGTACGGATTGGAAAGTCCTCGCCCACAACGACGACCGGGGTAATACTCCTCCCGCCGAGGCCCGATATCGCCGTCGTCCGCGAAGCGCTCTCGCGCGCTGCGCCGAGGCGATCGCATGCGTTCTTTCAAGCGTCCATCGTGAATGACCTGAAGACATCGTCCGGCGAATCGACGGAGCTCGGTGCGGGTTCCTCGACGGCTGTCGATCAGCGGGCAGCGCGTGTCGCCGCTTCGATCGGTGCAGCACGCGCGGCGGGTCGCCGAACGCTGGACGAAGCGTCGTGCAAGGCGATCGTGTCCGAGTACGGGCTCGCAGTGCCGCGAGGCGTGAGGGTCGGAGGGCCGGACGATGTCGCACAAGCGATGACCACTCTGGTTCCTCCCGTCGTACTCAAGATCGTCTCGCCGGATATCGTTCACAAATCCGATTTCGGCGGCGTGCGTACTCGACTCTCGGAAGCGAGCGAGGTGATTGCAGCCATGGCCGACATGACCGCGCGCGCACGTGCGGCGGCCTGTCGCGTCGACGGCTTCCTGCTCGAAGAGACCGCGCCGGCGGGCCACGAGCTGGTGATCGGTGCAGTACGCGACGACAACTTCGGTTGGATGCTGATGTTCGGAATGGGCGGCGTTCTCGTGGAGTACCTTCACGACGTGGCGTTTCGAATCTGTCCGATCACCAGGCTCGACGCTGTGGAGATGATCGACGAGCCCAAGGCATCGGCTCTGCTGGCAGGCGCGCGTGGGGCAACGCGCGCTGATCGCGACGCGCTGATCGCCGCATTGTTGGCCATCGGTGGGGAACACGGGTTGCTCGCCGAGTGCGGCGAGCACGTGCGCGAGCTCGACCTCAACCCGGTGATCGCGTCGGAGCGCGCCGTCGTGGCTGTCGATGCCCGGATCATTCTCACCGATGACTAGCCCTTCGATGGAAGAGCATCGCGGCGATGGTGGCGACGCGCTGGAACGGTTCGCGCCGCTGTTCGCGCCGAGCACGGTCGCCGTCCTTGGCGCGTCGGCAAGCACGGTCGCGCAAGGCAACCGCTTCATCCGTTTGTTGCGCGCATTCGGGTTTCCCGGAGAGATCTACCCGATCCATCCGCGCGAATCGAGCATCGAGGGCCTGCCGGTATATCGCTCGCTGGGCGCGACACCGCGCCCGGTCGATTACGCGTTCATTGCTGTCGCGCGCGACCAGGTGCCCGCACTGCTCGAAGGCGCCGCGGGCCGCGTGCGATTCGCACAGGTGATGTCGAGCGGCTTCGGCGAGATCGAGGCCGGCGTCGAGTTGCAGGACGCCCTGGTATGCGCTGCGCGGAAGGGCGGGGCGCGCCTCATCGGACCCAATTGCATGGGAACCTATTCGGCGCAGGGTCGGCTCACTTTCGCCGAAGGCGTGCCAAGCGAGCCTGGACCGGTCGGCGTCATGTCGCAAAGCGGCGGGCTCGCGATCGACCTGCTGCAGCGCGGGGGCGGAAGAGGGCTTCGCTTCAGCGGTGTGGTCTCGATGGGCAATTGCGCCGACCTGGGCGCGAACGAGTTCCTCGACTATTTTCTCGCCGATCCGCAGACGCGAGTGATCGGGGCGTATGTGGAGCACGTGCGCGATGGCCGTGCGTTCTTCGAACAGCTTCGTCGGGCGCGGGCCGCCAAGCCGGTGGTGATCCTCAAAGGCGGGAGAACGCATCAGGGCCAGACGGCTGCGGCCTCGCACACCGGCTCGCTGGCCGACGACGACCGCGCCTGGATGGCGCTCGCGCGACAGACCGGGACGACGCTGGTCGACACACTCGACGAATTCCTCGACTGTCTGGTCGCGTTTCAATCGTATGCGCCCAGGTTGCTCGCGCCGACCGGCGATGTCGTCTTGTTCGGCAACGGCGGCGGCACGAGCGTGCTCGCCGTCGATGGCCTCGCGCGGCGCGGCCTGGTCGTCGAGCCGCTGGGCGGCGCGATCGCGCAGCGTCTGGAGGGGCTCGACCTTCCCGCGGGCACGAGTGTCACCAATCCGATCGACATCCCCGCCAACGTGCTGCGCAAGGATCGCGGAGCCCTCGCGCGGCAACTGTTGGAGATCGTGGCCGACGTGGGCCGCCCCGAGGCGATCGCCATGCACTTGAACCTCAGCGTGATCATCGGCTACCGCGATGTCGACATGCTCGGCGACCTCATTGCTGCCGCTGCCGATGTGAAGGAGCGCTTCCGTGGACGCACGCACGTGTCGCTCGCGCTGAGATCGAACGGAGGCGCGGAGAGCGAGGCGCGCAGGCGCGCCAGCACATTGCAGGCCATGGCTCGCGGGCTGCCGGTGTTCGAGGAAATGCCGCAGCAGGCACGCGCCATCGCCGCCGTGCACGAGTACGAGCGATTTCGCCACGCACGCGGTTACGCCAGGTAGTAGTTGCGCCGGCAACGACGCCTTGACAAGCGACGGACAGGGAGTATTCTCGCTTCGCCCGCTCATGGCGGAGAGCTGCCAATAAGATTCAACTGGAGGAGGAGAAAATGCGTGCAACCGCAGGGACGCGCATTTCGCGCGTGCTCGCCGGCGTGGTCGCCCTCGGCACGGCGCTGGGTGTCTTCCCGGCCTGGTCCGCCGGCGAAGCACCGATCGTCCTGAGGATGACGGTCGACAATCCACCCGGTACGCCGCGCGCGGCGAGCGAAGAGAACTTCGCGAAGCTCGTCGAGACCAAGTCGAACGGCCGCATGAAGGTCCAGCTCTTCTGGAGCGGATCGCTCGGCGGCGTGCAGCGTTCGGCGCTGGACACGGTGCGTGCCGGCGGAGCCGAAATCGCGGCCATCTCGACATCCAACTTCAGCGCGGTGGACCGCACGTGGTCGCTGTTCGATCTGCCGTTCCTGTTCGACGGGCCGCCCAGCCTCTACAAGTACATGGACAGCGGCGAGTTCGACAAGCTGAAAAAGGACACGGCGCACAAGGACGGCGTTCACTACGTGTTCTCTTGGTACGACAACTGGCGCCAGCTCGTGACCACCA
>DATKLH010000384.1:0-4457 GCA_035542515.1 Casimicrobiaceae bacterium | reverse complement strand
CGCGCACCGTCGACGCCGCGCGCTGTTGGACGCGCGGGAGAAGACGCTCGAGCGCCGCACGGTAGAATAGGACGGCGTTTCACGCGCCGCGCCTTCATGTCGACTCCTCCGCAGCCCGACCTTTCGCACCTCACCATCGATCGCAGCATCGTGCCACTGCGCCGCGGGCGGCGTCGCAGGTGGATCGTGCTCGGTCTGCTGGTCGTCGCGATCGGTGCCGCGGGCGGGTGGTACGCCATGCAACCGCATGTCGTGACCGTCCAGACCACGCCGATCGTCACCACCTATCCGTCGCAGCAGTTCGTCGTGCTCAACGCCACCGGCTACGTGGTCGCACAGCGCAAGGCCGCGATTTCGTCGAAGGCCACCGGACGCCTGGAGTGGCTCGGCGTCGCCGAAGGTTCGCGTGTGAAGGCCGGCGACGTCATCGCACGCATCGACAGCCGCGACGTGGTCGCGCAGGAGCAAAGCGCAGAGGCGAGCGTCGCGGCCGCCCGTGCGGGGGTCGAGCAGGCACAAGTGGAGCTGCAGAACGCGCGCACCGATCACAACCGCAACCAGGAGTTGTTCGCCAAGGGCTTCATTTCGCAGGCAGCGCTCGACACCAGCAAGGCTCGCTACGACCGTGCGGTCGCGGGCGTCGACAACATGCAGGCCTCGCTCAAGGTCGCGCAGGCCAATGCCCGCAACGCCGCTGTTGCGGTCGACTACACGCAGATCCGTGCGCCGTTCGACGGTGTCATCCTGTCCAAGAGCGCCAACGTCGGCGACCTCGTCACGCCATTCTCCAACGCGACCGATTCGAAGGGCGCGGTAGTGTCGATGGCGGACATGAGCACGCTCGAAGTCGAAGCCGACGTGTCCGAATCGAGCCTGTCGAAGGTCAGGGTGGGACAACCTGCGGAGATCGTCCTCGACGCGCTTCCGGATGTGCGGTTTCGCGGCCATATCAGCCGCATGGTCCCGACCGTGGATCGCGCCAAGGCGACCGTGATGACCAAGGTGCGCTTCGACGACATCGATCCGCGCGTGCTGCCCGAGATGAGCTCGAAGGTGAGCTTCCTCTCGCAGGAGATCACGCCCGAGCAGCAGAAACCGCTGATCGCGGTAAGTCCCGACGCGATCGTCCAGCGCGACGGACGCACCGTCGTGTTCGTCGTGCGCGACGGCAAGGCTGTCGCGGTGCCGGTCACCCCTGGCATGAAGGTCGGCGACGTGGTTGCGGTGAGCGGCGATGTGAAATCGGGCGAGCGCGCGGTGCAAAAGCCCGACGCCACGCTCTCCGAGGGCATGGCGGTCGCGCAGGCGACCAAGTAGGTTGTGACTTCCGTCAGCGATCCCGTGACCGAGGTGCCTCCGGCGGCGCAAGCGCCGCCGCGCCGCCCGCTCGTCGAGATCCGCAAGCTGTCGAAGTACTACGTGCGCGGCGACCAGATCATTCCGGTGCTGGTCGACATCCATCTCGACGTGTTCGCGGGCGATTTCGTGGCGCTGATGGGTCCTTCGGGATCGGGCAAGTCGACGCTGCTCAACCTGATCGCGGGCATCGACAAGCCCAGCGCCGGTGCGATCCGCGTCGCGGGTGTCGACATCGCCAAGCTCTCCGATGCCGATCTCGCCGACTGGCGCGCCGCCAACGTCGGGTTCATCTTCCAGTTCTACAACCTGATGCCGGTGCTCACCGCGTTCCAGAACGTCGAGCTGCCGCTGCAGCTCACCAGCCTCACGCGACGCGAGCGGCGCGCTCGCGTCGAGGTCACGCTGGCACTGGTCGGGCTCTCCGATCGCGCGACGCACTATCCCAACGAGCTGTCGGGCGGCCAGCAGCAACGCGTCGCGATTGCGCGTGCGCTGATCACCGATCCGACCATCATCGTGGCCGACGAACCGACCGGCGACCTCGATCGCACCACCGCCGGCGAAATCCTCGGATTGCTCGAGCGCCTCAACGCGCAGCTCCACAAGACCATCATCATGGTGACGCACGATCCGAAGGCGGCGGAGCGGGCGCGGCGGTTGATCCATCTGGAGAAGGGGGTGTTGGTCGACTAGTGACAAAGACGGTGCTGGGTATTGGGTTTTAGGTATGAGATTGCCCACGCGGTCGCTTCGCTAACACGAACGGGGTCCGCGTTGTGTCCTCCGTGCGACTCGATGCCGCCCGCAGGGGACGTTGCACAAAGGCACGCTCATACCTAACAGCCAATACCGCCTCTCAGGTCTTCCGATGTTCCCCCTCCTCGTCCTGCGCAACGCGCTGCGCCACAAGCTCCGCACCACGCTCACCGTGGTCGGCATCATCGTGGCGATCGTGGCGTTCGGCGTGCTGCGCACGATCATCGACGCGTGGTACGCGGGCGCGCGCGCAAGCTCGTCGGCGCGCCTGGTGACTCGCAGCTCCGTGTCGCTCGTGTTCGCGCTGCCGCTCACCTATGCGCAGAAGATCCGGCAGGTCCCGGGCGTGAGCTCGGTCGCGTGGGCGAACTGGTTCGGCGGCGTCTATGTCAACGAACGCAACTTCTTCCCGCAATTCGCGATCAGCGCACCGACCTACCTCGACATGTACCCCGAGTTCGTCCTCTCCGAGCCAGAGCGCAAGGCGTTCCTGGGCGATCGCACCGGCGCGATCGCGGGACGACGGCTCGCCGAGAAATTCCATTGGAAGATCGGTGACCAGATACCGCTGCGCGGAACGATCTATCCGGGGACCTGGACGTTCACGCTGCGTGGCATCTTCGATGGCGCCGAGGAATCCACCGACACCTCCGCGATGTATTTCCATTTCGACTACCTCAACGAGGCGATCAAGCGCATCTACCCCAAGCGCGGGGACTCGGCCGGGGTCTTCATCGAGCAACTCAAGGATCCGCAGGAGGCCGCCGCGGTATCGGAAGCGATCGACGGGACGTTCAAGAACTCGCTTGCCGAGACGCTCACCGAAACCGAGAAGGCGTTCCAGCTCGGCTTCGTCGCGATGTCCGAGGCGATCCTGCTCGCGATCGAAGCGGTGAGCTACGTCATCATCGTCATCATCATGGCGGTCATGGCCAACACCATGGCGATGACCGCGCGCGAGCGCTACGGCGAATACGCGACGATGAAGGCGCTGGGCTTCGGCAACGGCTTCGTCGCGCTGCTGATCTTCGCCGAATCGCTGCTGATTGCAGTGGTCGGCGGCGTGCTCGGCATCGCGCTGACCTTTCCGACCGCGAGCGCGTTCGTGGCGCTCGTGGGCGCCCTGTTGAGCGGCTTCAAGGTGACGCAGGAAACCAATCTGCTTCAGCTCGGCGCCGCGGTGTCGATCGGCCTGATCGCGGCTGCGATTCCGGCGTGGCGCGCCTCGCGCGTGCGCATCGTCGACGGCCTGCGCGCGATCGGCTGAAGGACCCCAGCCGGTGGCGATCCCCGTCGCCTATATCGCGCGCAATCTTCTCGCGCGCAAGCTCACCACGCTTCTCACGGCGGGTGGCATGGCGCTCGTGGTGTACGTATTCGCCACCGTGCTGATGCTCGCCGCAGGCCTCGAGAAGACGCTCGTGTCCACCGGGCAGGACGACAACGTCGTCGTCATCCGTCGCAGCTCGCAGACCGAGGTGCAAAGCGGCATCGATCGCAACCAGGCGCGCATCGTCGAGACGTTGCCCGAGATCATGGTGGGTCCCGCGGGCGAACGACTCATCTCCAAGGAACCGGTCGTGCTCATCAGCCTGCCCAAGCGGTCGACGGGCAAGCCCGCCAACGTGGTGATCCGCGGTGTCACGCCGGCCGGAATCGAGCTGCGCCCGCAAGTGCACATCGTCGAAGGCCGGTTGTTCCGTCCCGGCACCGCCGAGATCGTGGTCGGACGTGCGATCGCCAACGGGTTCAAGGGCACCGGCATCGGGCAGACGTTGCGCTTCGCGTCGCGCGATTGGACCATCGTCGGCGTGTTCGACGCGGGCCACACCGGATTCGACTCGGAGATCTGGGGCGATGCCGAGCAGATGCTGCAGGCGTTTCGCCGGCTCGGGTTTTCTTCGCTGCTGTTCAAGCTGGTCGATCCCGATCGCTTCGACGAGGTGAAGAAGACGCTCGAAAGCGATCCGCGTCTGACGCTCGAAGCGAAACGCGAATCGCGGTTCTACGCCGAGCAATCGCGCGCGCTCGCCAACTTCATCAGCTACCTCGGCACCGGCATCTCGGTGATCTTTTCGATCGGCGCGATCATCGGCGCGATGATCACCATGTATGCGAGCGTGGCAACGCGCGTGTCGGAGATCGGGACGCTGCGCGCGCTCGGCTTCTCGCGTGTGTCGATACTGAGCGCGTTCCTGGGGGAGGCGCTGCTGCTCGGCCTGGTGGGCGGCACGTTGGGGCTCATCGGCGCTTCGGCGATGCAGGCGCTCGAGTTCTCCACCACCAACTTCCAGACCTTCGCCGAGATCGCGTTCAGCTTCACGCTCACACCGCGCATCGTG
>DATKLH010000383.1:0-11911 GCA_035542515.1 Casimicrobiaceae bacterium | reverse complement strand
TGCCGCCTGCTCGCCGAGCGCGGCATCGACGAGCCGACCATTCGCGCCCTTCGCGATCTGCTCGACACCGGCGACCAGTTGATCGAGCGCGGCCGCTTCACGCCCGTGGAGCACGAAGCCTGGGCGAACATGAACGTCGCGCTGCACCAGCGGATCGTGCAGGAAGCGCACAACGCGTTGCTGGACCGATTCGTGCAGCAGACCTGTCAGGTTCCACTCGCGGGACCGCGCGACCTGCACTGGGACCGTCTCGATACCGAGAACTACGCGCTCGCCCAGCAGGCGCATCGCGATCATCACGAGATCATCGATGCGATCGTGAAGCGGCAATCGGCACGGGCCGAAGCGCGCATGCGCGAGCACGTCTACCTGTCTCGCGATCTGGTGCGCGCGCGCTTCCGCCAGCGCACGGTGGGCTTCGACGCAGCGCCGGCGAGTCGCGCCAACCAGCAGAATCTCACGCGCTGACCATCGCCTCGAGCTCGAAGGGCTGCCTTCGATCACCGAGGCGCGCCACCTGCATGCGATGGCGCTGCGCGATGCACTCGCGCGCGACGTGGATGTCGCGGCCGTTGTTGATCGTATTGGCGGCGACGAGCCGCTCGTCCTGCAGGTATAGAACGGTGAAGCGCGGCCCGCGCGGATCGCCGCGAACGATCACGCGGTCCCAATCGGAGGGATAGCCGATGATCTGCAGGTTCATGTCGTATTGATCCGACCAGAACCAGGGAAGCTCGGCGTAGGGCCTTGCATCGCCGACGATCGCGCGCGCGACCGCCGCAGGCTGGTTCTGCGCGTTGTGCCACGACTCGACGCGTATCGTGCGCTGAAGCAGCGCGTTGAAATGGCGCGCGACATCGCCCACCGCGTAGATCGCGGGATCGGAGGTGCGTCCCTGCGCGTTGACGATGATCCCGTCGTCGACCTCGAGCCCGCACGCCTCGGCGAGCTCGGCGTTGACAATCGATCCGGTCGCGGCGACCACGATATCCGCGTCCACGAACGTTCCATCCGACAGCTCGACCACGACACGAGCGGCGTCGTTGCCGTTGCGCACGGTGATGGCGCGCGGCGTGACGCCGGTGCGAATGTCCACGCCATGACGTCGGTGCAACGCCGCGACATAGTCGCCCACCACGGGTGCAACCGTCTGGTACACCAAAGCTGGATGGCGTTCGATCACCGTCACCGAACAGCCCATGCCGCGTGCGGTCGCCGCCACTTCCAAGCCGAGCAGTCCGCCACCGACAACCACGACGCGCGGACCCGCACGCAGGCGCTCGCGCAATGCAAGCGCATCATCGAGCGTGCGCAAGTGATAGAGACGTTCGCCCGGGTCGAGACTGTACAGCGGTCGCGAGCGCAGCCCGGTCGCGAGGATCAGCGTGGTGTAGGCGAGCGTCGAGCCGTCGTCGCAAGCGACGCAATGACGCGTTCGATCGATCGCGGCGACGCGCACGCCAAGCCGCAGCTCGATGCGCTGATTGGCGAAGTGATCCGCGGCAAACAGCAGCGCTCCGTCATCGCGCTTCCCCGACAGGATGTCCTTTGACAGCGGTGGCCGGTCGTAGGGCGGATGGCGCTCGTTGCCGACCATCACGATGTCGCCTGGATATCCGGCGGCGCGCAGTTCGAGCGCCACACGCGTACCCGCGAGGCCGGCGCCGACGACGACGGTCCGTAGCGTGCCGGCCCGGGCCGCGCGCCGGCTCACGGCTGCCCCGCGCGCCGAAGCGGTGCATCCGCGATATGCATGCACCAAGGTGGAATTTTGCCCAATTCAGCGAAAAACACGGTAGATTATGGGCATTGTGCATACCGAACAGCGATCTGCCAAGTGACCAAGACCACCGATAGCGTCACCGAATGCCGCTGGGTGGCGGTGGCGAAGCTCGGCGAGCCGATCCCGCGCCACGGCCTTCCCGTCGAAATCGAGGGCCACTGCATTGCCCTGTTCGACCTGAGCGGACGCCTGTGCGCAACCAGCAACATCTGCACGCATCAGCTCGCGTACATGACCGACGGCTACGTGGACGGCGAGTACATCGAATGCCCGATGCACCAGGGCCGCTTTCACATCCCGACCGGCGCGCCGCAGTGCCCGCCGGTGACCGAGCCGCTGCCCGTTTACCCGGTCAGAATGGAAGGCGAGGCGATCCTCGTCGGGTTGCCGGGCGCGTCCGATCCCTAGCCCGCGTTCGCATTGATGCCGACCATCCGCAGGAGTCGTTCATGACGCCAAGCAAGACGATCGAGATCGCGCGCCGCATCGAAGAGAGCGCGAAAGCGGTCCGGCAGCCGCTCGCGCTCGCGAGCCACGTGCCTTATCGGTTGTACAGCGATCCCGAAGTGCTCGAGCTCGAGAAGGAGCGGCTGTTCATGAAGGATTGGCTGCTGGTTGGTCGCGGCGAGCAGATTCCCAACCCGGGCGACTACATGACGCTCGACATCTTCGACGAGCCGATCCTCATCGTGCGCAACCAGCAAGGCGAGGTGCACGCTTTCTCCAATTTCTGCCTGCATCGCGGCGCCGAGATCTCGCCCAAGGGTTTCGGCCATGTGACCGAGTTCGCTTGCCCCTATCACAACTGGCTCTACGACCTCGACGGCAAGCTGATCGGCGCGCCGCACATGCGCGACGCCGAGGGCTTCAACGTGCGCGAGTGTCGCTTGCCGCAGGTACGGCTCGCGCAGTGGGGCGGCTTCGTGTTCGTGACCCTCGACCCCGATGCCGTGCCGTTCGACCAGTTCATCGAGCGCTTCGCGCAGGAGTTCGCCTTCCTGCACATCGAGGATTGCACGCTGGGCGCGCGCGTGGAGTTCGATCTCGGCTGCAACTGGAAATTCGTGGTCGAGAACCTGTTCGACATCTATCACGTGACCACCATCCACGCGGGAACCTTCGGCAAGTACCGCGACACGCTGGACTACTTCACCGACGAGCCCGGGCAGGGATCGCTGTTCGGCTATTACAAGTCGGCGCCGTTCATCGACGGCGGCAAGAGCCTGTTCGGCCACATGCCGTGGCTCGCCGACAAGCCCGAGACGTTCGCCTGCAGCGGATTCCAGCCGCCCAACGTGCAGATGTTCGCGCGCTGCGATGCGCTCGTGGTGCACACCATCTGGCCGGTGACGCCGGACCGCACCCGGATGCTCAGCTACATGATGTTTCCGAAGATCCGGCGCGACGACCCGGAATTCGACGCCAAGGCGCAGAGGTACGCGGTCTACCTGCGCAAGATCATCGATGAGGACGAGACGGCGATCGCCTCGCTGCAGCGCGCGGCGCACTCGCGGCTGTTCCGTCCCGGACGGATGTCGAAGCTCGAGCACGGCGTCTACAACGTTCTGAACTTCTACCTCAACCGTATCGTGCCGCCGACCACGAGCGACGAAGCGAACGCGGCATCCTCGCGCGGCTGATCCACGCAGCCGCGATTCGCGCACCTGGGTCCTTTCCACGCCAGCCCTCCTCTACGGGAATCGACATGAACAACTCGCGCCGCCAGTTCGTCCGTCATGGAAGCTTCGCTGCACTTGCCCTCGCCATGGCGGCCCGCGTGCCCGCCGCTTTCGCGCAAAGCGGCGAGAACCTCCGCATCGGTGCGCTCAACGACGTCACCGGCGCGGGCAGCCCGTACGGCGGCGGCATGCAGAAGGCGATCCTGATGGCGGCCGACGAAATCAACGCAACCGGTGGCGCGGGTGGACGACGCATCGAGGTGTTCGCGGAGGATTCGCAGACCGCGCCCGACGCAGGCGTGCTCGCGGCCAAGAAGCTGATCGAAGTGAACAAGGTGCATGCGATCCTCGGCACCTGGTCTTCCGGCGTCGCGGCCGCGGTGATGCCGCTCACCGATGCCGCCGGCATCATCCATTGCACCAATGCAGGTGCGTCCAACATCACGTCGAGCAAGGGACTCATGTTCCGCTATTCGGCGCTGAGCGTACGCATCGGCCAGGCGCTCGCGCGCGAGATCGCCAAGCGCGGCCACATGCGGCTCGCGACCATGGCATTCAACAATCCGTCGGGGCGCGAAATCACCGGCGGAGCGAAGCAAGGCTGGGAAAAGCTCGGCCGGCAGCTCGTCGGCGAGGTGGTGTACGAACCGAATCGTCCGAGTTACCGCTCCGAAGTGCAGACCATCCTCGCGAACAATCCCGATGCGATCGTGCTGGGCGGCTACCTGCCCGATTTCACCGTGATCCTGCGCGAAACGCGGCAAGCCGGCTCCAACGTCAAGTTCTACGCGCCGGCCTGGGCGGTGAACCAGAAGCTCATCGATGCGCTTGGGGCACCCGCGTGCGAGGGCGTGATGACGCACGACTACGTCGCCGCGCTCGACAGCACGGCGTACAAGACGTTCGTGGACAAATTCAAGAAGGCCACCGGGATCGATCCGACCGAGAACTACTACGCGTGCTGCGCATACGACATGATGACCGTGGTCGGACTCGCGGCTCAAGCCGCCGGCGGAAAGCCGGCGATCGCGCCGATGATGCGAGCCGTGGCCAATCCGCCGGGAACGATGATGTACGACTTCGTCTCGGGCAAGAAGGCGCTCGCGGCCGGCACCAAGATCAACTACGAAGGCGCATCGGGTCCGATCGACTTCGACGATCTGGGCAACGTCAAGCCGCTGTTCAAGCTCTCCGAGGTGCGCAACGGCAAGGTCGAGTTGGTGGGCAACGCCTTCCAGGACTACTGATCCGCAGCGCGCGGCGCCCGCGCCAGCGCGGTGCCGCATCCACGATCGGCCGCCGATGTTCTATCTGAACCTGATGGTCAACGGCGTCGTCGAGGGCCTGATCATCGGCCTCGCGGCGCTCGCGCTGAACCTCGTGTTCGCCGTCGGCCGCTTTCCCAACGCGGCGAGCGGCGATTTCATGACCATCGGCGCTTACGCAGGATACAGCGTGCAGCAGCTCGGCTCGCACAGCGCGCTAGTCCAGGGTTTGGCCGCGGTCGCGGCGTCGGTTGCCGTTTCGCTCGCGAGCTACGCGCTGGTGTTTCGCCATCTGGTCGGGCGCTCGATGGTGGCTCCGTTGCTCGCGTCGATCGGCCTCGGCCTGTTCTATCGCAGCATCGTGTCGCTGCTGTTCGGCCTCGATCCGCTGTTCTTCGTGATGCCACCCATCCACGCTTACACCGTGGCGGGTCTGCGTCTGCAGGGCACCGACCTGTGGCTCGCGACCCTCGCTGCGGCCTCGGTCGCAATCGTGCTGCTGCTCCTGCATGTCACGCCGATCGGACGCGAAATGCGCGCGGTTGCCGACAACGCGTTGCTGGCGCGCGCGTCGGGCATACGCTCGCGGCGCGTGATGATCGCGCTGTGGTCGATGGTCGGTGCGATCACGGGCATCGCGGGATTGGTCGTCGCGTTGCGCACCACGGTCAATCCCGAGCTCGGCTGGGGCTTGTTGCTGCCGGCGTTCGCCGCAGCAGTGCTCGGTGGCGTGGGCAGTCCCGCCGGTGCGATCCTCGCAGGGCTGCTGCTCGGCGTGATGCAGGAGCTGTCCACACCCTGGCTGGGGTTTTCGTACAAGATCGCGCTGTCGTTCGTCGTGCTGACCGTCGTGCTGCTGGTGCGACCGCAGGGTCTGTTCGGCACCGCTCAGGTGGTGCGCTGATGCTCGCCTATCTTGTCGCGGTCGCGATCGTGATCGGCATCTACGCGCTGCTGACCATCAGCCTCGACCTGCAGTACGGCTTTACGGGCCTGGTCAATTTCGGCCAGGTCGCGTTCTACGCGCTCGGTGCTTACGCGTCAGCATTAACCGCGCTCGCGACGCATTCGGTCGCGCTCGGCTTTGTCGCGGCGATCGTCGTGGCTGCAATCGCCGCGCTACCGATCGGAGCGCTTGCGCTGCGCCTGCGCGAGGACTATCTGGCCATCGTCACGCTCGGCTTTTCCGAAGTCGTGCGACTCGTGCTGCTCAACGAGGAAAAGCTCACCGGTGGCGGATTGGGATTGACCGGCATTCCCCGGCCGTTCGCGAACCTCGGTCCCGGCGCGGCCGAGATCGCTTATCTTGCGCTGGTGGTGGCATGCAACATCGTCGTCGTGCTGATCGTTCGCCGCGTAACCCGAAGCCCCTTCGGTCGTCTCATCCGCGCGATCCGCGACAACGAGGTCACGGTAGCGTCGCTCGGCAAATCGCCGCCCGCCGCGAAAGTGAAGACGCTGGTCCTCGGTGCGGCGATCGCGGGCCTCGCCGGCGCACTCTACGCGCACTACATCACCTTCGTCACGCCCGATCAGTATCTGCCGGTCGTAACGTTCTACGTGTGGATGGCGAGCATCCTCGGCGGCGTCAGCACGCTGCGCGGCGCAATCGCCGGCGCTGCAGTACTGGTGCTGATCCTCGAAGGCACGCGGTTCGTGCGTGATTTCTTCCCGAGCATCCTTGCGGTGCAGATGGCGAGCGTACGACTGGCGCTGGTCGGACTTGCGCTGGTTCTGTTCGTGCTCTATCGGCCGCAGGGCGTGTTCGGCCGTGCGTTGCCGCGATGAACCTTGCCCTGCAGAACCTCAGCAAGGCATGGGGCGGCCTGCGCGTGCTCGACGATGTCTCGCTGAGGGTCGACGGAACCGGACTCACGGGACTCATCGGTCCGAACGGCGCAGGCAAGAGCACGCTGTTCGCCGCGATCAGCGGCAACGTGCCTGTCGATCGCGGCAGCGTGTCGTTCGGCGCGCAGGTGCTCGATCACATGGCGCCGAGCGAACGCGCGCGCACCGGCGTGATGCGCACCTTCCAGGTGCCGCGTCCGTTCGCGCGCATGTCGGTGCGCGACAACCTGGTGGTCGCCTCGCCGCGTCAACCCGGGGAGTCGTTGCGCAACGTGTTCTTTCGCCCACAGCGCGTTCGTACGCGCGAAGCCGAGCTCAGCGCACGCGCCGATGAGGTGCTCTCCGAATTGAAGCTGACCGCGCTGGCCAAGCAAGACGCGGGACAGCTGTCCGGCGGACAGCTCAAGCTGCTCGAGCTCGGCCGACTGCTGATGGCCGATGCGAAGCTGATCCTCCTCGACGAGCCCTTCGCGGGCGTCAATCCCGTGCTGGCCGAAGAGCTCGCCGAGCGCATCCGGGCGCTGAATGCGAGCGGCATCGGCTTTTTCATCGTCGAGCACAACCTGACTGCGCTCGCGCGACTGGTGACTACGCTGCATGCGATGAGCAACGGTCGCGTGCTCGCGAGCGGCACCCCCGACGCCGTGCTCGCCGACCCGGCGGTACGCTCTTCCTATCTCGGTGACTGAAGCGATGGCCCTGCTCGAGGTCGCCGATCTGCACGCGGGATACAACGACGTCGATGTCCTGCGCGGCGTCGATCTCGAGGTGAACGCGAGCGAGGTGGTCACCATCGCCGGCACCAACGGCGCGGGAAAGTCGACGCTGGCGAAGGCGCTGATGGGACTGATGCCGCGCTGCACGGGGACACGGCGCTTCGCCGAGCGCGATCTCGCGCTCACACCCGCCGAGTGCCGCATCGACGAAGGCATCAGCTACGTCCCGCAGGTCGCCAACGTTTTCGGGCACCTCACGGTGCACGAGAACCTTGCCGTGGTGCGTTGCCGAGAGCATCGCAAAGCGCGGATCGACGAGGTGTACGCGCTATTCCCGGCGCTGCACGCGCGCCGTCGCCTGCGCGCTGCGTTGCTGTCCGGCGGCGAACGACAGCAGCTCGCCTTCGCGCGAGCGCTGCTGCCCGGCCCGCGCCTGCTGTTGCTCGACGAGCCGACTGCAGCACTCTCGCCGGCGCTGGCGACGCAGGTGTTCGATCGCATCGCGAGCCTGCCCTCGCTGGGCGTTGCCGTCCTGCTGGTCGAGCAGCGCGCACGCGCAAGCCTCGAGCGCAGCGATCGCGGTTACGTGCTCGATGGTGGCAAGGTCGTGATGAGCGGAAGCGCAAGCGCGCTGCTCGGCGATCCCTCGATGGCCGATCTGTATCTGGGGCAGCATTGAAACGCCGCCCCGCAAGGAGCCTGTCATGCACACCCTCTCTCCTCTCGATCCCAAGGTCCAGTCGGCCGCGCGCACGCTGATCGGCGATCACATGCACGTGCAGGCCGGCGAAGGCGTGCTCATCACGACCGACGTGCGTGGCGACCCGGATATCGGACGCGTGCTGATCGATGCCTGCGTGGAGGTGGGGGCACGCCCCATCGTCGCGCTGATGCCGCAACTGCCGCTGCAAGGAAAGCTCGCGGATCAATACCTGCCCGAGACGGTGCGCGCCGCGATGGCGGCGAGCGACTGCTGGATCGACCTCACGCATCCCTATATCGCCGGATCCGCTGCGCACGACGAAGCGGTGAAGGCGGGACGCACGCGCTGCCTGGTCGCGGGAAGCATGGATTGCCTTGCGCTGTCGCGGCTGTACGCAGGCCTGCCACTCGACACGCTCTACGAACTGCAGCAACAGTTCGACAACCTGGTCGCGCAGTCGACCGGCAAACGCTGCCGTGTCACGGACGAGCGCGGTACCGACGTCAGTTTCGTGCTCGGAAAGGCGACCGGCGCGAAGCCGCGCCGCGCCGAAAAGAAAGGCGCCTCCTATTCGCTGCCCGGCTCGGTGGTGATGTATCCCGAGCTCGAAACCGTGCGCGGCCGCATCGTGATCGTCGGTGCGATGCACGATTGGTACGGTGCATTGGAGCGGCCATTGACGCTCGACATCGACGGACGCATTCGCGGCATTCGCGAAACCGGTCCCGACGTCGCGCTGCTCGATCGCGCTCTGCGTCGCGCCGGCGGCGGCGAGTATGGCCACGTGATCCACTTCTCCTACGGCCTGCATCCGGCCGCGCGCTATCGCGGCGATTGCTTCGTCGAGGACATTCGCACCATCGGTGCGAGCGCGATCGGATTCGGACGGCCCTGGTGGGAGCCCGGCGGCGGCGAGAACCATCCCGACGGCGTGGTTCTGCGGCAGAACCTGTGGATCGACGACGAGCCGATTCTGGTCAACGGCATGGTGGTCGCTCCGGCCGCTATCGCGGAGGCTGCGCGCGCGAGCATCGCAGCGGCCGCGCCGGCATGACGTCACTTGAACGACTTCGCATTTCAACTCATGGAGCTTGCATGATCGCTTACCCCATCGCGGCGGGGAAGATCCTCACGCGCGTCCTCGAAGCCGGCAAGCCAGGCGCACCGGCGATCCTCCTGATGCATGGATTGAGCTCGCGTGCCGATCGCTGGGTGCGCAACATCGACGGCCTCGCTGCGGCCGGCTTCCACGTCTTCGCCGCCGACCTTCCCGGTCACGGCTTCGCCGCCAAGAATCCCGCCGACGATCACACCATCGGCGGCTACGCGAAGTTCGTGCTCGATCTGATGGATGCGCTGGAGATTCGACGCACGACGATCGTGGGAACCTCGCTCGGCGGCCAGGTGGTGGCGACCGCCGCCCTTCGCGCGCCGGAGCGCATCGAGCGCATGATGATGATCGGAAGCACCGGCTTCGCGCCTTCAACACCCGAGCGCGCGCAAGGCTTTCGCGACTGGATCATGAACCTCACGCCGGAGACGCATCGTCCCAAGCTCGAGCGCGTGTTCACCGACAAATCGCTCGTGACCGACGAAATGGTGCTCGAGGACATCCGCATCAACACCTCGCCCGGCGCATCGGCGTGCTTCGACAAGTTCCTGACCTACATGGCCTACCAGATGAACCAGGACCTCGTCGGCGATCGTCTGCACGCGATCGCGGATCGCGTTCCGCTGCTGCTGTTCTGGGGTATCGACGACACCTCGGTTTCGGTCGAGATCGGTCGCGCGGCGCGCGCGAAGCTAGCGAAGTCCCGCCTGATAACGGTCGAGCATCTGAATCACACGCCGTACTACGAGAATCCGCCGCTGCTCAACGAGGTGCTGCTGCGGTTCATCAGTGGCACGCTCGACGGCGTTGCGGCACCGCGGTTGACGCTGGTTTGACGGCGACCCGCGCAACGCGATCGAAATCGCCCACCATTAGCCTCGGCGAATCGACCGGATGCGGCGAGGTGCAGCACCACTCGCCGTCGAGAAGCATTACTCCACGACGAGGTGTGCCGATTCTGCAGCGTGCCTGTACTTCTCGACGTCGTCGAGAACAAATGCGGTGAACTGCTCGGGACTCTTGCTGATCCACGGTTCGAACCCGATCGATGCAAGCTTCTCGGCGATCTCCGGGTCGTCCATGACCTTCGTGGTTTCCGCGAACAACCTTGCCACGATCGACGATGGCGTCCCGGCAGGCGCGAGAAGACCGATCCAGTTGTCGACCGCGTATCCCGATAGTCCTTCTTCAGAGAGCGTCGGCAGGTCCGGCCTGGCCTTGGAGCGTCTGCCATCGGTGAGGGCAATGAGCTTCACCTTTCCTTGTTTGGCATACGGCATCAAGGGAGGCAGCCCGAGGAAGCCGAGCATGACCCGGCCGGAGATGAGATCAACCTGTGCGGATCCACCGCCTTGATAAGGAATGTGCGTCAAGCGAACACCCGTCGCAGATTGAAAGATCTCGCCCGCCAGGTGCCCCACGCTACCCACGCCGGCCGACGCGTACTGCAGTTCGCCGGGCTTCTGGCGTGCCATCGCGATGATGTCCTTCACCGAGCTTGCCGCCAATGCCGAATTTGCGACGAGCACAGTGGGTTGCGATGCGAGGAGCGTGACGGGCTCGAAGTTCTTCAGGCTGTACGAAAGCGTGCTTTTCCGAACGGCGGCGTTGATGGTGTACGCCACGTTGGTGAGAAGCAGCGTATAGCCGTCAGGCGCTGCGCGAGCGACATACTGCGTGCCGATCATGGAAGCTGCGCCCGGATGCGTCTCGATGACAATCGACGCCCCGAGCGCAGCCGAGAGCTTCGGCGCGACGACTCGCGCGAGAATGTCAGTGCTTCCGCCGGGCGAAAAAGGCACGATCACGCGGATCGGCTTGGTCGGGTACTCCTGTGCGTGACCGGCTCCTGCGATCGATATGCCGACGCCAAACACCGCGATGCCGAGGTAGTCTCTGGGGCGCAAAGGAATCCTCCTTGAGCTGTGTCCAGCACCGATGGGTCAATAGCTCGTGGGCCAGTTCGCCAGTCGGTGCTGGCCAATGCCGTTGCTCAGCCGCGAGGTGTGGACGTCGAGCATTTCGATGAGGTACGAGCGAGTATCGCGCGGGTCGAGCACCTCCCTCACGCCATAAACGGCTGCCAGGTCATACGCCGATCCGTTCCTCTGCATCTCCTTGAGCAGCTTCGCGAAGCGCTCCGGATCGTCTTCCTCCCGTACGCCATGCACGACGAGCACGGCCGTACGCGGATTCATGAAGCTGACCTCCGCGCCCCACCACGCAGCGATCTCGTCGGCGGTCGATGCGCCGCCCATATTGATGAAACCGCGACCGTAACTCTTGCGCAGGATGATGCTGAGCTTGGGCACGGTCACCTGGAGCATGGCGTTCATCCAGTTGATGACGCGTCCCACGATGCCCTGGCGCTCTGCATCCGGGCCGACGAGAAAGCCGGGTTGATCCTGCAAGAAGACCAGCGGCACGTTGTACGAATCGCACAGGACGATGAAGTCGGTGATCTTGCGGCACGCATCGACGTCGATCGCACCGGCCTTGTGGATCGGGTTGTTGGCGACGATGCCCACCGAATGGCCGTCGAGTCGCGCGAGCGCCGTGGTTGCACTGCGACCGAAGCGTTCCTTGATTTCGAAAAAGCTTTCCGGATCGACGATCGCGCGGATGACCTTGCGCACGTCGTACACATGCGACTGCGCTTCGGGAAGCAGGTCCAGGATGGCAGCCGCGTCGGCGCCGACGTTCTCCTGCGGTGCGACGTAAGGCGGTCGCTCGTTGCGATGCGACGGGAGATAACTCAGGAATCGCTTGATCGCATCGAGCGCTTCACGGTCAGTGTCGACCACCA
>DATKLH010000382.1:0-4772 GCA_035542515.1 Casimicrobiaceae bacterium | reverse complement strand
GTGCCCTCGGCGCCGTGTCCGTCCTCCTTGTCGCCCTTCATCGTCTCGAGCGATCCCAGGCAGCCGAGCTCGCCTTCGACGGTGACGCCGCGCATGTGCGCCATGTCGACGACCTTCTTGGTGACCGCCACGTTGTATTCGTAGTCGGACACCGTCTTGCCGTCTTCGCGCAGCGATCCGTCCATCATCACGCTGGAGAAGCCGAGCTTCATCGCCGACTCGCAGACCGCCGGCGACTGGCCGTGATCCTGGTGCATCACGATCGGGATATTGGGATACGACTCGATCGCGGCCTGGATGAGATGCTGCAGGAACTTCTCGCCGGCGTATTTGCGTGCGCCAGCGGAGGCTTGCATGATCACCGGGCTGTTGGTCTCGTCCGCGGCGGACATGATCGCCTGGACCTGCTCGAGGTCGTTCACGTTGAACGCCGGGAGGCCGTAACCATTCTCGGCGGCGTGATCGAGCAGCTGGCGCATCGAAACGAGGGGCATGGTGTCCTCCTGGGGGGCGGCTTGTAGCGAGGGTTTGGCCTATTTTACCGCGCAGCTCTGCTGATGCCCACGCGTCCAGCCGGCTCGAGACGATGATCGGAACGCCGAGAAGCGCAACGAGCATCAAGGCATGAAACGCTTCAGACCTCGAGCGCGATGTCCCACGCGCCGTGCCGAAGGGTTCCGCACACGCGACATCGAAGCGCGCATCGTGGAATCCTCTTCGTGCTGCCGTGTGCGGCGTGGTGCGCGGACCGCGCGCCGGCGCCGCTGTAACCTGTGCCGGCTCAACCCTTCGACTCGTGGCGCTGCCGGCAGGCGAGCAGCACCTCGTCGCCGTGGCGCTTCCACCAGTTGTCCGCCGAGAAGATCTCGACCTCGTGCATGCCGCGATAGCCGGCGGTCTCCATCCATGAACGGACGAGCGGCAGATCGATCACGCCATCGCCCATCATGCCGCGGTCGTTCAGCAGGTCGGTGGTCGGAACGAGCCAATCGCTGATGTGATAGGCGAACAGGCGCTCGTGCTCGCCCGCTCGTGCGATCTGCGTGCGAAGCTGCGGATCCCACCAGACGTGATAGACGTCGACGGCGATACCGAGTCCGTCGCGGCCATTGGGCGCGAGCTCGTCGCACAAGTCGTTGGCGTGCGCCATGGTGTTGACGCACGCGCGGTCGGCTGCGTACATCGGATGCAGCGGCTCGATCGCGAGCGGCATTCCCGCTTCGCGCGCATACTCGAGCAGCTCGCCGATGGCGTCGCGCACCATCTCGCGCGCGCCTTGCAGGTCCTTCGACACGATCTCGCCACGGCGGTCCTTGGGCAGCCCTCCGACGACCAGCACAAGGCAGCGTGCGCCGAGCGTGACCGCCTCGTCCACCGCGCGTCGGTTGTCGTCCATGGTGGCTCGTCGGCCATCGCGGTCGGGCGCAGTGAACATGCCGCCGCGGCAGTAGCCGGTCACGGTGAGGCCCGCGTCGTGGATGCGCCGGGCACTTTCCTTGAGGCCGGTGTTGGCCACCTGATCGCGCCACGGCGAGATGCCGCGAATGCCGTGACGCGCCATGCCGTCGATGATCTGCGGCAGTGTCCATTGCGCCCGCAGGGTCGCCGTGTTGATCGACAGCAGGGAGGGGTCGGGTGAGGTCATCGGCGATGTCGCGTCAGGCTCGAGAGGGAGCGGACGCGGATGTTACCGAAGTGTTGTGAGGTCGCGTGCGTCGATGAATGCCGGCGATCGACGATAAGCGATACGCGACAGGTGATGTCGTCGCGTTGCAGGGTTGCGCCGTATGCGGCGTGCCACGGATTGCCGATTCGCCGGCCAGCGCAGCGGCTTGCGAGCCCGAGCGTCAGTGCGAGCGACGCGCGAGCATGAGATCGATGGCAGGCGGCTCCTGCCGTGCCACGATCACCTGATGTTCGTCGGGGGAGACCGCAAGGTTGCGCCCGATGGCGCTTGGCGCGAAGGGCAGCGTCCGGGTGACATGCTGCGAAACGAGATCGAAGCGCACGACGTTGCCCGGCTCTCCCGCCACGCCGATCCACAATGCGTCGTTGCTAAGCGCCCACCCGCTGTACGGCTGCAGGTTCGACGGAAGCGGCACCGTCTCGCACGACAACTGGGGAAGGGTGCACGTGACGATGGCGGAGCTTCGGCTCGCTCGGTATGCGAGTCGGTTACCGCGCACGGCGAACTCCTCGACGCGGGGCAAGGGCAGGAGCTCGCGTCGATCGAGTGCATCGAGCGGAGCGCGCCACAGTCGCAGCAGCCCGTTGTCCCATTCGCCATAGTAGAGGACGCGTCCCCGATCGGCGTCCTGGATTTCCGCCACCATGTTGCCCAGCGTTTCCAGCGCCCGGACCGCGCCGGTTTCGACATCGATGCGCACTGCTGTCGCGGTGCGCGCTTCGCCATCGCCTTCGACGTGCGCGGCGTACAGCGTCCGGCCATCGGCCGCCCAATGCGCGCTGCCGAACAGCCATCCCGCGTGCAGCGGCAACCGGTGATACGCTCCGTCCAGCGTCCCTATGAACACCGAGCTCACATTGTCGCGGTTGGAATTGAACAGCACGCGAGAACCGTCGGGCGAGAACTCCGGGTAGTTGGTGTAGCGCGTCGACGGCCAGAGTTGCGTGCGCTGATCGGCCGCGCTGTCGCGCAAGAGCCACAGGTTGCTCTGGTAGGCGGCCGTCTCATAGACGAGATCGCCGTTGCGGGATGCATCGGGAAATTGCGCGCCGCGAGCGCCGGCGAGGCTTTCCATACCGCTTGCGAGATCGACCACGTTCAGCGCGCGAAAGCCGAACCAATCCGCCGAAACGAGCAGCGGCCCGTCGTTGCCCAACCACGCGAGGCCCCAGGACACGCCGCGCCGCGTGCCCAGTGCGCGAACCTTGTCCGGCTCGGCGACCGACACCAGCCACACGCTGCGATCGGCCACGCGACCCCGCAGGAATGCGACGCTGCTGCCATCCGGCGAAAACTTCGGATTGCGATCGTCACCGACATCCGGTGCCGGCGTGGTCAGCTCGCGAACCGCTCCGCTGCGCAAGTCGAGCACGCGCAAGCCGGGCGCACCATCCTTGACGGTCGCGTAAACCAGCCGCTGCCCGTCGCGCGCAAGATCGAACTGCGGTAGCGGCCGACGTGCACAGGGCACGAGCTCGCGCTCCACACCCGATCGGAGATCGCGTTCGACGATGACGCATTCGCTGCGCCAGTACGCGATGCGCTGTCCGTCCGGGAAGAACACGGGATTGAGATTCAGGCCTGGCGGGGCACCGATGGTCGTTCGCGTCCGCGTGCGCACGTCCTGGATCACGAGCTCGGTGCGCTGGCCATCGCCCAACGCAAAGACGATGCTGTTCCCGTCCGGCGCGAAGCGCGGGCCCAGTTCCATCGCGAGATCCGAGGAGAACGGCTCCGAGGTTTCGAGCTGCTGGCGCACGCGCCCGGCAGGATCGCCGCGCCGTTCGGGCATTCGCGCCCACAGGAGGAGTGCGATGCACACCGCTGCCAGCACCAACGCCGATCCGATCCAGCGTGCGTGAGGCAGGCGCAAGCGTCTGGGCGGCGGAACGGGCGAGGGCGCTATGGCAGGCTCCGCTACCGCTGGGCGGGCCGGTTCGCGGTCGACCGGCGCAATCAACCGATAGCCGACCTTGGGAATGGTTTCGATGTAGACCGCTTCGCGCGCGTCGTCACCGAGCACGGTGCGCAGCTCGCCGATGGTTCGCGAAAGGACCTCGTCGGCGACCAGTCGTCGCGGCCATACGTCGTCGAGCAAGCGTTGTCGTTCGACGACTTCGCCGGCCGATGCGGCAAGTCGCAACAGCACGTCCATGAGGCGCGGCCGCAGCCGGATGATCCCGTCGGGTCCGGCCAGCTCGTTGGAGCTCGCGCGCACCTGGTAGACGCCGATAAAGCGCGGCGGATCGTCGCGAAATCGCTTCGAGGCCGAGCGAACGAGGGCGTCGTCGGGCATCGGGCCTACATCCGGTCACCGGATCGCGGGTCCGGAGACAAATCGGAGAAAAAACGGAACAGTCCGTCGGGACGCATGGCTCTCCCATCCGCAACGCTGCGCATGCTGTTGGCCGACCGGGCCGGGGCGCGCGGGGCGCTTCGGCGGATGCGCCGGCCGACGATTGCGCGGCGATGCAGGCGAATTCCCGCCGATTCTACGGGAACGCCCGCCGGCGCCGAAGCAATCGCGACAGGCGGAGGACATCGATTTGAACGGCGCGAGAATCGCAGTACCCGGCCCATGGTGGACACTTGGCAGGGACGAAGAAGCCATCCGATCCGACGCGGCAGGCGCCCGGCACACCGAGCGGCCGTCCTTGCCGGGCCCGCACGTCGTTGCGCGCGGGCCACAGGGTCCATTGCAGTCGATCCCGGTGCGGTCGCTCAATCGCATCGTCCTCGTGCAGGTCGAGCACATCGTTCGCCTCGAGGCCGACGACAACTACGTGCGCATCTGGGCCGATCGGATGTACATGCACAAGGAAACGCTGACGGCGCTGGTCGCGCGCCTCGATCCGGCGGAGTTCCTCCGCATCCATCGATCGCACGCGGTCCGGATCGCCTGCGTGCGCGAGCTCCAACCGCGCCTGCACGGCGAGTTCCTGGTGAGGCTTCACAACGGCGTGGAGCTGACGTCGGGGCGCAGCTATCGCGCGGCGATCAGAGGGGCGTTCGGGTTGCGCTAGCGCGATCGAGTGTTCGCTGCTGCGCTTAACCTTCGCTTGCGCTTCGGTTAGCGGTCGCCGAG
>DATKLH010000381.1:0-7001 GCA_035542515.1 Casimicrobiaceae bacterium | reverse complement strand
CCAGGCAGATGCCGAAAGTCGGTACGTCGGCCGCAACGATCTCGCGAATCGCCGCGATCGCGTAATCGCACGGCTCCGGATCGCCGGGTCCATTGGAGAGGAACACGCCGTGCGGCTTGCGCGCGAGCACCTCGCGCGCCGGCGTCTTCGCAGGCACGACGGTGAGGCGGCAGCCGCGCTGCGCGAGCATGCGCAGGATGTTGTGCTTCACGCCGTAGTCATACGCCACCACGTCGAACTTCGCTTCCCCCGCGGCGCCATAGCCCGATTCGAGCGACCACGCGCCCGAGGTCCATTCGTACGGTTCGGTGCAGGACACGCGCTGCGCGAGGTCGAGCCCTGCCATCGACGGAGCGCTGCGCGCGCGCTCATGCGCCTCGGCGACATCGGATGGCGCGATCACCGGCTTGGCCAGGATGCAGCCGTTCTGAGCGCCCTTCTCGCGCAGGATGCGCGTGAGCCTGCGCGTATCGAGGTCCGCGATGCCGACCACGTTGGACGAACGCAGGTATTCGGACAGGTCGTCGCGACGACGCCAGCTCGAGGCGGTCTGCGGCAAGTCGCGGATGACGAGGCCAGCGGCGAAAATGCGCCGCGATTCCACGTCATCGCCGTTGACGCCGACGTTGCCGATGTGCGGATAGGTGAGCGTCACGACCTGGCCGGCGTACGAAGGGTCGGTGAGGATCTCCTGGTAGCCCGTCATGGCGGTGTTGAACACCACTTCGCCTACGGCGTGTCCGATGGCGCCGATGGCGCGGCCGCGCAGAACCGTACCGTCCGCAAGAGCCAACAGGGCCGGCGTGCGCGGGGCGAACAGCGCAGCCGCGGTCGCGACCGAAGTTTCCGGAGCGTTCATAAGCGATTCGAAGCCAATGGAGCGTCCATGCCGCCGCACGGAGCCTTACAGATGTGCAAACGGGGAAGGCTTCAGGCCTTCCCCGTGAGCGAAGGCTTTGAATTGTAACAGATCGGCCAGCGTTTCGCGAAGCGGCGCGCACGTTCGCATGCGTGCGCGTCCGCACGGTCTCGGCGAAAGAACTTTTGCGTCACTGCGGTCATGATCCGCGTTTTCGCTTGCGCCGCCCGGTTCATGTCGCGGGTCGCACTAGAGCACCGGTGTCGCGCGACCGACCCATCGCCTATCGCCCACCGCTGCGAAATTCCGCCTCCCGCCACTCACCCGGCCGCAGCCCATTGGAGAAGGAACACCTGGATACCTCGCCCCGCTTGCGGGGAGAGGTCGCGTGCCGCGGAAGCGGCGCGCGGGCGAGGGGCGTGAATCGATTTCAAGACAGGTTCTAGTACGCCGCAGCAAATCCGCCATCGACGTGGAGGATGTGCCCCGTCACGTAGCTCGCCGACGAAGAGGCGAGGAAGACCGCGGCACCGGCGACTTCCGGCGGATCGCCCCAGCGACCGGCCGGCGTGCGCTTGACGACCCATTCGGAGAAGCGCTCGTCGACCAACAGCGGCGCGTTCATGTCGGTCTTGAAAAAACCCGGCGCGATGCCGTTCACCTGCACGTTGTAGGGCGCGAGCTCGACGGCCAGCGCGCGCGTGAACATGCGCAGCGCGCCCTTGGCGGTTGCGTACGCGACGATGTTCGGCCGGCCCAGGTCGGACGCGAGCGAGCAGATGTTGATGATCTTGCCCGCACGGCGCGACTTCATCGCCGGCAGCAGCGCGCGCGTCACCAGGAAAGGACCATCGACATTGGTCGCGTTCGCCGCCCGCCATTGCGCGAGTGAAAACGCCTCGAGCGGCTGACGGTTGGCAACCGCTGCGTTGTTCACCAGGATGTCGAACGCCGGCGCGTTGCGCAGCGACGCATCGACTTGCGCTTCGTCGGTAACGTCGAAGGGGAGCGTATCCACCTCGAGACCTTCGCCGGCAAGCTGGGCAGCCGCAGTCTCCAGCTTGTGGGCATTGCGGCCGTTGAGCGTGACCTTCGCACCGGCCTGGGCAAGTCCGCGTGCGATCGCAAACCCGAGACCCGATCCGCCGCCGGTGACCAGCGCCGCGCGGCCCGTCAGGTCGAACGCAGACGACGGCATCGCGACGGCTGGATCAGCGCAGACCGAGCACGTCGGTCATGTCGAACAACCCACGGCGACCTTCCGCGCGACAACGCGCGACAAAGCGCGCGGCTCGCAGCGCGCCGGCAGCGAAGTTCTGTCGCGACATCGCTCGGTGCGTGAGCTCGATGCGCTCGCCTGCACCGGCGAAGATCACCGAGTGTTCGCCGACGACGTCGCCGCCGCGCAAGGTTGCGAAGCCGATGGAGGCCGGCTTGCGTTCTCCGGTCACGCCATGCCGCGCGTAGACCGCATGCTGCTGGAGGTCGATGCCAGCCCCCTCGGCCGCCGCTTCGCCAAGCGCAAGCGCGGTTCCCGACGGCGCATCGATCTTGTGCTTGTGATGCATCTCCACGATCTCGATGTCGAAGGCGCTGCCCAGAAGACGCGCGGCGCGCCGGGTGAGATCGAGCAGCACATTGACCCCGACGCTCATGTTTGGCGCGAAGACGATCGGAATGTGCTGGGCGAACGTGCCAAGTCGCGCTTTCTGCTCGGACGAAAGACCGGTGGTTCCAACCACCGCTCCAACGCCCGCCGCGGCGCATGCCTCGAGGTGCCGAAGCGTGCCCTCCGGGCGGGTGAAGTCGATCAGGACATCGGCGGCCCGCACCAGCACATCGATATCCGAGCCGACATTAACGCCTATGCGTCGCCCGAACCGCTCACCGGCATCGCGACCGATCATGGAGCTGCGGGGAACGTCGAGAGCGCTTGCGATCTGCAGGTCGTCGGTCGCGAGCGCGGCTTCCAGCAACGCCTGGCCCATGCGGCCGCTGGTTCCGGCGATCGCCAGGCGCACCATGTTCAATGCCCCCGAACGGGTCGCGAGCGCGTCACGACGGCTCGCGCGAGAAGATGTCCTTCAGCTTCTCCCACCAGCTCTTGCCTTCGCCGGGCAGCTTGGGAAGCGCCTTGTCACCCGCGGAGCGATTGAGGTCCACCAGCGATTCGGGCATCTGGTCGCCTTCCCAGCGCGCGACCTTGTCGTCCTGGAAGTACACGGTGAAGTTGCGATGCTCCTTCACCTTGCCCTGGCGTGTGAACTCGTAGACATAGTCCCAGCGGTTGTCGCGGAAGACGCTGGTCACGAGCGGCGTGCCGAGAACGGTGCGAACCTGCGCCCGCGTCATTCCGGGCTTGAGCTTGTCCACCATGTCCTGCGACAGGTAGTTGCCCTGGTTGATGTCGATCTTGTAGACGCCCAGCGACCGCAGCGTCGGGAATTTCTCGTCGACCGTCGCGCAGGCCGACAGGCAAAGGGCAGCGATGGCGATCCATGCAAGGCGTGCCGGAACGCCGTATCGGGACGGGATCAAGACGGGCTCTGTGAATCGGGGAGGCAAGCCATTATTATAGCCGTAGCGCATCGTCGGATCCGAGGCGCTGCCCGACCCGATGACCACCCACGACCTCAAGACCGCCGGCCTCAAGGCCACGCTGCCGCGGCTCAAGATCATCAATCTGTTCGAGACGTCCAACGTGCGGCACCTGACCGCCGAGGACGTCTACAAGATGCTGCTCGCCGAGGGGCTCGATATCGGCCTGGCGACGGTATACCGCGTGCTCACGCAATTCGAGCAGGCCGGCCTGTTGATCCGCCATCACTTCGAGTCCGGCAAGGCGGTCTTCGAGCTCAACGAGGGCTCGCACCACGACCACCTGGTGTGCATGCAGTGTGGGCGCGTCGAGGAGTTCTACGACTCGGAGATCGAGAAGCGCCAGCAGAAGATCGCGCGCGACCGCGGCTTCCTGATCAGCGAGCACGCGCTCTACCTCTACGCGGAGTGCACCAAGCCGCGCTGTCCGTACAAGAAGCAGGGATCGGACTGACCGTCCGCGCGCGATGGGCAGCAGGTCGCGTGTTCCGGGGCGAAGTCAGTCCGGCGTATCGTCGGGCGCCACGGCTTCCTCCGGCGCCGGCGCCTCGCGACGGTTGAAATCGGCGAGCCGGAACCCCATCGCGTACAACGCTCCGAAATAGACCACCGCGGCCGCGATCATGATGACTGCGAGGCGCGTGACGCGTTGCCACAGCGTCGAAGTGATCCATGTTTCGCCCTGGCCGCCGAGCCACCAGATCACCGCGGCGAGCAGCGCCACGGCGATCGACAGGCGCACGAAGAACTTGGTCCAGCCCGCCGACGGAGCGTAAAAGCCGCGGCGACGCAACAGCACGAAGAGCGCCGCCGCGTTGATGCAGGCGCCGATGCTCGTGGCAAGCGTGAGACCTGCATGACCGAGCCCGAGCGGCCACGCGAACGACACGGCGAGGATTTGCGTGACGATCACCGTGACGAAGGCGACCTTCACCGGCGTGCGCATCGTCTGGCGCGCGTAGAAGCCGGGCGCCAGGATCTTCACCAGGATCAATCCCGGCAAACCGATCGCATAGCCGAGCAATGCAGCGCGCGTCTGCCACACGTCGTTCACGCTGAAGTGCCCGTACTGGTAGAGCGTCGCCACCAGCGGCACTGCAAGGATCCACAGCGCGACTGCGGAGGGCAGCGCGAGGAGCAACGCGAGGCGCAGCCCCCAGTCCAGCAGCGCCGAATATTCGGTCGTGTTGCGATCGCTATGGTGTTGCGACAGCGAGGGCAGCAGCACGGTCCCGAGCGCCACCCCGAGCAACGCCGTCGGGAACTCCATGAGGCGATCCGCGTAGGTGATCCACGAGATGCGACCGTTGCCGAGCAGCGCGGCGAGTTGCGTGTTGATCAGCACCGAGATCTGCGCGGCCGACACGCCGATCACCGCCGGCCCCATGGCGATCAGCACGCGCCGCACGCCCGGATCGTTGAAGCCCACGCGGAAGGTCGGAAGCATGCCGATGCGCGCGAGCGGAACGATCTGCAAGAGCAGTTGCGCGACCCCGCCGATGAACACGCCCCACGCGAGCGCCTTGATCGGCGGATCGAAATAACGCGCCAGCCACACCGCGGCGCCGATGATGGACACGTTCAACAAAACCGGCGTGAAGGCCGGAATCGCGAAGCGGCGATGCACGTTGAGGATGCCGCCGGCGAGCGAGACCAGCGAGATGAACAGGATGTACGGGAACACGATGCGGATCATGTCCGCGGTCAGCTCGACCTTGCCCGGCGTCGCTTCGAACCCTCCGGCGAGCACATAGACGAGCCACGGTGCGGCGACGACGCCGATCACGGACAGCGCGAGCAGAACGATGACCAGAAGCGTCGCGACACGGCTCGCGAGATCGCGCGTCGCCTCGGCACCTCGCTGGCGCCGATACTCCGCGAGGATCGGCACGAACGCTTGCGCGAACGCGCCTTCGGCAAACAGCCGGCGCAGCAGGTTGGGCAGGCGGAACGCCACCTCGAACGCGTCCATCTGGACGCCGGCGCCGAAGACGGCGGCCTTGAGACTCTCACGCGCCAATCCCGTGATCCGGGACAGGAGCGTCATGCCGCTGATGGTCGAAAGCGCGCGAAGCAGGTTCAAGGCGGGGACAGCGAGGCCGGGGGGCTTGAAGGAAGCGCGCTTGGAGTGGACAGTGGCAATCGACGGGGCTGCGGGCGTTGCAGAGGCTCGCTGCAGCGTCGGCCGCACAGATGAACGCCGCGCCGGTGCCGGCGCGATTGCCCTAAAGGCCGAAATCGTATATCATTTCAGGTTCTTTTCCACGCCAATCCCGGTACCGACTCATGGCCAACACGGCACAAACCCGCAAGCGCGCGCGCCAGGCGGAGAAGGCGCGCAAGCGCAACGCGAGCCTGCGCTCGGAGCTTCGCACCGCCGTCAAGAAGGTGCGCAAGGCGATCGGCGCCGGCGACAAGACGGTCGCTGCCAAGACGCTGCAGGAATCACAGGCGGTCATCGACCGCATTGCCGACAAGAAGATCGTGCACAAGAACCTTGCGGCGCGGACCAAGTCGCGCCTCGCGCAGGCGGTGAAGGCGCTCGCCTGACCACGGTTTCGCTTGGCTCGAACCAGGGCGCCGCACGCGGCGCCCTGTTCGTTTGAGGCGCTAAAATCGATCCTGCCATGGCCGCGCCGAAACACTTCCTCCAGTTCCGCGATTTCGATCTCGAGGAGCTCGAGCACCTGTTCCAGCGCACGCGCTGGATCAAGGAGCGGTTCAAGCGCTACGAGCTCTATCAGCCGCTGCGCGATCGCACCCTCGCGATGGTGTTCGAAAAGGCCTCGACGCGCACGCGCGTGTCGTTCGAAGCCGGCATGAACCAGCTCGGCGGCATCGCGATCAACCTCAATCGCCACGACACGCAGCTCTCGCGCGGCGAGCCGATCGAGGATGTCGCGCGCGTGATCTCGCGCATGGTCGACGTGGTGATGATCCGTACCTTCGGTCAGGACATCATCGAGCGCTTCGCTGCGCATTCGCGCGTGCCGGTGATCAACGGCCTCACCAACGAGTACCATCCCTGCCAGATCCTCGCCGACATCTATACCTACGTCGAGCATCGGGGCAGCATCCGGGACAAGGCGGTCGCGTGGATCGGCGACTCGAACAACGTCTTCTACACCTGGCTGCAGGCTGCAGCGATCCTCGATTTCGAGCTTCGAGTCTCGACGCCGCCCGGCTACGAGGTCGACGCGAAGAGGATCGGCCCCGGCGAGCGCGATCGCCTGCGAACCTTCAGCGACCCGATGGAAGCTGCCAAAGGTGCGGACCTGGTCACCACGGACGTGTGGACGAGCATGGGTTTCGAAGCCGAGAACGACGCGCGACGGCGCGATTTCGAGGACTGGCAGGTCGACGTGCCGATGATGAAGCACGCGAAGCGGGATGCGCTGTTCATGCATTGCCTGCCGGCGCACCGCGGCGAGGAAGTTGCCGCGGAAGTCATCGACGGCGAGCAGAGCGTCGTCTGGGACGAAGCGGAAAACAGGTTGCACGCGCAAAAGGCGTTGCTGGAGTATCTCGTCTGTGGTCGCATCAA
>DATKLH010000380.1:0-11019 GCA_035542515.1 Casimicrobiaceae bacterium | reverse complement strand
ACCAAGCACCAAGCACCAAGCACCAAGCACCAAGAACCAAGAACCAAGAACCAAGAACGCCTTTCTAGACCACAAACAAAAAAGGCCCGGCGCATCGCGCCGGGCCTTTGTCGTGAGCGACGCGATGCCTACTTCTGCATGCGCGTGCGCTTGGTGCTTTCCAGGATCGCCGCCGCCGGTCCGGTCAGCTTGACGATGTCCAGCCCGCCGCCCACGCGGTCGCCGCAGTAGATGTAGTCGTTCTCGTCGATCTCCGTGTTATCGCATGAGACGTCCAGCATGCTGTACGTAATGCCGTCGACTGTCGAGTTGCTGGGCTGCGTCTCGGCGTTGACCGGAGCAATGAAATAGGCGACTTCCTTCGGGTTGTACGGATCGCGGATGTCGGTCACCCGGATGCCGGCGTCGAACCACGCGGAGGTGAGCAGCGTGCCGTAGAAGTCCTTGTTGCTCATGTTCTCGTGGGTGGAGTGCACGCCGAACCGGGTTCCGCGCGAGCAGAAGTTGGGACGCCCCGAGAAATCGTTGACGGTCACCGTCGAGATCGGCCAAGGATGCTGTTCGGCCGTGGTCAAGGCGGTGTCGCTGCCGGGCTTGGCGGTGATGTCGAGCAGATACAAGAGGTGAGGCGCACCGGTGCAGCGGTTGTCGGTTTCTTCCGAGGTTACAGCCAGCAGGTCCAACGCTGTGTTTGCCTCGTAGTTACGCTGGTTCTTGATCTCCACGCCGTAGATGGGATACGCGGTGTGGCCACCGATGTAGCCTGGCATCGTGATGCGCCCGACTTCACTTTGCAGCAGCTCGGCGTTGGTCGGCTTGGACGGATCGACGTACTTGCCGTTGCCGTACGGGGCAGGAAGCATCTTGGTCAAGTCGACGATTTGGATGACGCCGTTTTCGCCGACGCCGTACGGCATATACATGCGATTGTGCTTCACGCCGTCCATTGTCGACACCACGATCGGCCCGTGAACGCCCGACGGCGCGGTCTTGGGATCCGAGCCCGGGTTCTGCCCGGGCAGACCGAAGTCCATCACGTACTTCGGACTGGCCGGATCGGAAAGATCATAGACTCGCACGTGCTGGTTCGAGCCAGTGGCGAACCACCCATCGGGCTTGGCACTGGTCGCAGTGGTGCCGACCACGATGTATGCCAGTCCCGTCGAGCAATCCCACCAATTCTTATGCGTCACGCTCACTCCGGTCACCGGAGTCGATACCAGCGTCGGGTTTTCCGGCGCGGTGACGTCCCACACCTCGTGCGTGTCCGAACCCGACTCGCGCAGCAGGTAGGTGTGGTTCTTCAGGCCCTTGGGCAGGTCGTTGCCCTCGCACAGCCGGTTCATACGTCCGCCGCCGCCCTTGCCGCCGGAGGGCAGGTGCTTGAGGTAGATGGGGTTGGACGGATCAGTCACATCGACGATCGAGGTTCCATTGACCTCCATCTTGCCGTTCATCGGGTTCAACACCGTTCCGCCAAAATGGCCCGCGTACGCGATCACGCGGCCGTTCTGGTTGTGAACCGATGTCTGATAGATCGTCCGGCCCTGGGTGCTTATATGACCGACCCACGCGGTGTTGAACGTGTCCGACCCGTCGGCGTTGCGCGCCTTCTCGCTTACCGGCGTGTCCAGATCGTTCGCTGCCCAGGCGCTCATCCCCACTGCAAGCCAGCCAAGCGTTGCCGCGATCGCGAGATACGACCGCGTCCTTGTCCGAGTCGTCTGTTGCTGGTTGCTCATCCCTGCCTCCTCGTATTGCGTCGTTTATCGTGTTTACAGATCTGTCGTGATCCTGCATGTCGAATGTAACCGCGGCACAGATTGCTTTTCTTGTGAAAATTTCATTGATCTTGCGTTTTGTTTCGGCGCCCGGCTCAAGCGGCGTGCGCTTGCGCCGTTGCCCGCACCCCGGCTAACCGCGTGCGCGTCGCCTTGGTGAAAGGTTTCAGGCATGCCGCTGGCGAAAGCGCAACGGCGACTGGCCGGTGAACAGGCGAAACTGCGTCGAGAAGTGGCTCGGGTTGGCATAGCCCACCAGCGGACCGACTTCGTTGACCGGCAACGTCGTCTCGCACAAGAGCGACTTCGCTTGTTGCATCCGGCACTCGATGATGTAGCGATGCGGCGCAAGCCCGGTGGTCTGCTTGAACAGATGAGCGAAATGCCACGCGCTCATGCAGAGCGTCTGCGCGATGGTTTCCAGCGACAGGTCGTTCGCCAGGTTGCGATCGATGTAGTCGATCGCCTGACGCAGCTTGTAGGCGGGCAGCTTGCCCCACATCGCCTCGGGCAACTCCCGGGCGGTGGAATAGTGGCGCAGCAGGTGGATCGCCAGAAGCTTCACCAACCCGTCCACGCATGCGCGACTGGCGCGCGCCGGCCCCTGCATTTCATCGAGCAATCGCGCTCCTAGATATTCGATCTGCGCATCCGAAACATCGGTGTGCGCGTCGAGGCACACCGCGCCGTCGAGATTGTCCTCCGAGGCCACGCCCTCGACGACCGAGGGCGCGACGCGCATCACCTGCAGCTCGGTTTCGCCGGGATAGCGCCACTGCGCACGGGCGCCGGCGGGCGTGATGGTGATGTTGCCGCGCGGCGGCTCCACCGACGATCGGTAGTGCGCGTCGCCGCGATGCCCGTTGCGCGCGTGGAGCTGGAGCACGATGACGTGCTCGGACGGCGTGGCGAACAGATCGAGATCGCGTGCGCGATAGAGCTCGACCACGATGCCCTTCCACGCGTGCCGCCGGCTCGTCACGATCGGTGCCGGCATCCGCATGCGCGGGGAAGGACGATGCCGAGGGAGTTCCTCCCAGATCTCCATTTTCACGGCGCGGTTGTGGTGGGCGGAGGCGATGCCCGCCCGATGCGCAGCGTCAGCGCTGGACCGCCTGGACGCGACCCCTGCGATTGAATTCAACCCTGCGGTTGCTGTCGTAGGTCCACACTTCCTTCCAGCCGTCCCACTCCTCTTGCTCGGTGACGTCGACTGGTTGACCCCAATGGGTGGCGCGAACCTGTTCGCGGGTCATCCCGATACCCGGCTCGCCGGGCGGCGTCGATGGCGTCTGCACCCGCGTCGCGCTCAGCAACTGGCCGCGGCGCAGCGGCAGATTCGCATCGGTGGACGGCTCGGCGACCTGAGGCGCGGCAGCGATCGCGTGCGAGCCGATCGAATCGACGTTGCAGGGAAAGTTCTGATACGTGATGCGCCCGGAGGCACCCACGCACTTGAAGATCTCACCCGACGCGTACGGCGCCACGATCAGCAACGTCGCGCCTACGCAAAGCGACTTCCACACGATCCACCTCCCCTGAACTGGTGCTCGGATCCACGACATAGGCGCCGCATAGTGGACACACGGGTGGTGTGCAGCCATCGGGCGGGGCCGCATCGTGTGGTCGTTGACGCGGCAGGAGCGAATGTGCACCGAAAAATTCCTATCTGCAACAGAAGATCGGATCGCACGTACATCTGTTGCGGCGCACCAACACGCGCAAACGCAACACCTTGCTCGCGCGTGCAGCGGTTCATGTCCATGTAAGCACTGAGCATGTCGATTTGCTGACGAGCCGCTTTCGCGCGTCCGCTCTCCACGCTGCTCGATCGTGCGGGCGAGCAGCGATATGCAGGGCTATCGAACGCGATGAATCACAGCTTCAAAAGCCGAGGCAGCCACAGCGAGAGCGTGGGGACGTAGGTGACGAGCATCAGCACGAGGAACATCACCGCGTAGAACGGCCAGATCTGGCGCATCACCTGTTCCATCGTGACCTTCCCCACCGCACAACCGACGAACAACGTGGCGCCGACCGGCGGCGTCAGCAGCCCGATGCCGAGATTGAGCAGCATGATCATGCCGAAGTGCACCGGGTCTACGCCGAGCGTGCTGACCACGGGCAGCATGATGGGCGTGCAGATCAGGATCAGCGGCGCCATGTCCATGAGGCAGCCGAGCACCAGCAGCAGGATGTTGATGAGCACAATCCGATGGGACCGGCCTTGGGATTGCCGCTCACCTTGTCGAGCAGCTCCTGGCCGATCGGGCCGTCGATCACCTTCTGCATGTGCGCGGTGTTGCGGAACAGGTATGGCAGGTTGAAGACGTTGAGCTCGTCGACGACCGGGCCGAGCGCTCCGACGCTCACGCGCGCGAGCTGCAGCGCTCCGACCTGTGCCTGCTCGATCGCCTCCTTCTCGCCGCCCAACTGCATCGATGGATACATCTGCACGCTGATGCGACCCTTGGTGGCCGCTTCGAGCTTCTTGCCCATGCTCTCGATCGCCGCCACCGTGGGATACCCCGACGGATGCACGTCGGAGGCCTTCAGCACCACTTTCGACTGTGCCGACGCAACCCCCATCCACGCCGCTCCGGCGGCCAGGGCCGCGACCACAATCGCCCAACGCAAAGCATTTCGTCTGTCGCTCATCGCACTCCTCCTTGGTTGCAACGAATCGCGAGGGCTCTCCGACGCGCGCTCGCGGCGTCCTGCGTGCGGCGCGGCGAACATCCGCGTTCCGGCCCGCTGCTCGCGAAGCGCGTCGTCGCCGGACCGGGCGAGACGACGCGGCAGTTCCTCCGTTTGCCGAGCACCCGGCCGCTTGCTGTTCGCGGCAGGCATGTCGTTGCTACGCCGGCGCGCGTTCGGCGGCGCGACCCTCCTCGTAGAAGTAGTCAGGGTTCACGCGCCGGATGTCGCCCATGCTGACGCGCAGCCCTTCGAGGTGCTCGTCCATCGCCGACGCGGCGCGTTGCGCATCGTTGCGCTCGATCGCATCGACCACGGCAGCGTGCTCCTTGATCACGCGCGCCATGCGGCCGGGCTGCGGCAGCGTGAGCAGCCGGTAGCGGTCGACCTGCGTCTTGACGCTCTGGATCAGCGTCCAGATGCGCGGATAACCGGCGATCGCCGCGATGGCCGCGTGGAACGCCTCGTCGGCCTTGTGGAATTCGAGACGGTCGCCGGCTGCTTCGGCTTCGCGTTGCCGTTCGAGCAGCGCGCGCAGATGCGTGACTTCGCTGCGGCGCGCATGCTCCGCGGCGGCGCGAGCGGTGACCTGCTCGAGCGCCTTGCGGACCACGATGGCTTCCGGCAACGCGCTCGCCGGAATGCGCGCGACGAACGTGCCGGACTTGTTGATCGTATCCACGAGGCCTTCCGCGGCGAGGCGGAGCAACGCCTCGCGCACCGGCGTGCGGCTGACGCGACGCGCCTGCGCGATATCCTTTTCGACGATCGGCTCGCCCGGCTTGCGGCGCAGCGAAAGGATCTCCTCGCGCAGCAGGCGGTAGATCGCGGCCGAGGCCGTTTCGCCCGCTCGAGTCTGCGCTGATGTCGAAAGCACAGGGAGCTCTCGCGTGCGGTGCTCGTCCCTCGCGCGCGGGGCGCGTCGGGCCAGCGCGCGCTTGGGCCTGTCGGGCACGGTGTTCGGCATGGCTTCTAGTATATCTAATATATTAGCATCGAGCGCGAACGGCGAGGAAACGGCGGCGGGAACCACTTGGTTTCCGGCGCACCCAACGGTGAGGCCTCATCTCCCCGCGCTTTCGAGGACCGCCCGTGCACGCCCAGGAGACGCCAATGGCAACCAGCAGCATTCATCACAGCACCGCGACACCGCCGGACACCCGGAAAGGTCACGGCACGGCAGCGCTCGGACCGAGCGATTCGAGCGACAGCGGCAGCGACGTGCTGGGCGGGCCCGGCCTCGGTCGCGACGGCGACGGCGGGTTGGGTCTGGATCCGGGCACCACGTCGGATCCGGATCACATCAAGGGTGCGCCCGAGACGGGCGGCCCCGATGTCGGCGACGCGAATCTCGACAGCGATTCGGATCGCAACGGCACCGGTGAACGCGGCGCGGCGGGTCGCGATGCGCCCGAGGCGACCGACGAAGTGCTATACGAGGACAATGGCGAAGCGGTCGAAGGCGAAGCACTGGGCCAGGACGAGGACCGCGAAGACACGCCGCGGGGCAACCGCCGCGGAGACACGTGGCGTTGAATCAGCGACCCGGTCCGGCACGCGCGTTGCCGGCTGAACCCCGCACCCGACCGTGACGCTGCGCGAACTCGCCGCGACCGAGACAATCACGCAGGTCGATGCGCCGCGCGAGAGCGTGCGCGCTCGTCGACCGCGTCTTGTGCCATCGCGCCTCGATGCCCAGGCGCTGCACCGAACGCTGCGCCGCACCTTCGGCATCGACACGCTGCGCAGCGGGCAGGAGGATGTCATCGCATGCGTGCTGGCTGGCGCCGACACGCTGGCGATCATGCCCACCGGCGCCGGCAAGTCGCTGTGCTACCAACTGCCGGCCCTGCATCTGCGTGGTATCACCGTGGTGGTGTCGCCGTTGATCGCCCTGATGAAAGATCAGGCCGACAAGCTGCTCGAGGCGGGTGTCGCGACGGTCCAGCTCAACAGCACGTTGAGCGAAGCCGACGAGGCCGCCGTGCTGGCGTGCATCGCTCGCGGCAAGGCGCGCATCGTCTTCGCAACGCCCGAGCGGCTCACCGATGGCGCAACGCTCGAAGCGCTTTCGACGCAGCGCATCGCGTTGTTCGTGGTCGACGAGGCGCATTGCATCTCGCAATGGGGGCACGATTTCCGGCCCGCCTATCTCGAGCTCGCGCCGGCGATCGCCGCGCTCGGCGAGCCGCCCGTGCTTGCGCTGACTGCGACGGCCACCGATGAAGTGGCCACCGACATCGCGAGGCAGCTGCAACGATCGAGCATGCGCATCGTGCAGGTGGGCAGTTATCGTCCGAACCTGCGCTACCGCGTGCTGCACACCACCCACGACGACGAAAAGATCGCGCGCGTGATCGACATCGTGCGAACCACGCGCGGAGCCGGCATCGTCTACGCAGCCACGATCCGCGCCGTGGAAACCATGCACGACGCGCTCAAGGCCGCCGGGCTTCCGGTCACGCTCTACCATGGACGGCTCGGCACGCGCGAGCGACGCGACAACCAGGACGCGTTCATGCGCGGCGAGGTTCGCGTCATGGTCGCCACCAACGCGTTCGGCCTCGGCGTGGACAAGCCCGATATTCGCTTCGTTCTGCATGCGCAGATGCCCGCGAACCTGGAGGCGTACTACCAGGAATCGGGGCGCGCCGGGCGCGACGGCAGGGCAGCCACCTGCGTGCTGCTCTACGATGTGCGCGACAAGCGCATCCAGCAGTTCTTCCTCGGGCATCGCTACCCGGAGGTCGAGCACATCGATGCCGTTCAGCGCGCGCTTGTCCGACTCGCGAAATCCTCGTCGATACCCTTCGGCGAGTTGCGCGCCGCGTTGCCCGAGATCGCCGAGGCGAAGCTCAAGGTGGCCATCAAGTTGCTCGCGGATGCGGGTGTCGTGCGCCGCGCTGCGGCGAGTCGGCTGACCATGGTGCGCGATCCACTGACGCATACCGGCGTCGCGGAGGTCGCCGCACGGTACACGCAGAAGGCCGAACAGGATCGCGAAAAGCTCGAGCGAATGGTGTTCTACGCACAGACCGGCTTTTGTCGCTGGCGGGTTCTGCTCGACTACTTCGGCGACGGCCTGGCCGGCGATCGCTGCGGCACGTGTGACAACTGCCGACGCTCGCAGGCCAAGCGTGCTGTCGCCAATCCCCTGCGGGTGCCGCGTACGCCGCCGCGCCGGCGCGGACATGCACCCGGCGAAGTGGTGCGGGTTCCGCGCTACGGCGAAGGGCGTGTGACGCACGCGGCCGGCGACGAGATCACGGTGGAGTTTCCCAACGGCGATCGCCGCACGTTCCTCAGCGGCTATGTTCGCAGCGCGCGCGAAGCGGCATAGCACGCGAAGGGCGCTCGCGCGCAGCAATGCGTCGTTCTCGCGTCGGACAAACGCCTAAGCGCATCCCGGCGCGCGCCTACGAGTTCACGCAAACTCGCCTGATGGCATCCGCGCGATGCAAGCGCGAGACTGTGAAGTTGTAGCAATGGAGGCTCATGCCATGAAAACTCGCAGGACGTTTGTCGCGCTCGCCTTTGCATCCGCCGCGATCGCAGCGCCGATGGCGGTCTACGCGGCCGACTTCGACGTGCAACTCAACGTGGCGCCGCCGCCACCGCGCCATGAGGTCATTCCAGCCTCGCCGGGGGAAGGCTACGTGTGGGCGCCCGGATACTGGAACTGGGAAGGCGGCCAATATCGCTGGCAACCCGGCCATTACATGCAGGGACATCGCGGCGAACGCTGGGTCGGCGATCGCTGGGAGGAGCGTGAAGGTCGCTGGAGTCTCAATCGCGGGCACTGGGACCGCGACGAGGAACACCACGGCGACGATCGACGCGACGAGCATCGCGAGCGCGATCGCGACTGATGCCACGGGCCGCGAAAGTGCGGCCCGACGGTAGATCAACGTCGCGCGGGGCGGGGCGGAGCACGTTCCGCCCGCATGTTGCGTCCCGACAGCCAGCTCCACAATCGCGCGCCATATACATTGATCGCAAGGCCGGCGAATACGAGCACGACGCCGGCGACCTGCACCGGGGCGAGGCGCTCGGCGAGGAAGATCGCGCCGCTCGCGAGCCCTGCGACCGGAATGAGCAGTGCGAACGGCGAGATGAGCGTGGTGGGATAACGATGCAGCAGGTCGTTCCACTTCGCGTATCCGAACAGCGTCGCGGCCCAGGCGAGAAACAGGACGCATATCCAGGTGGTCCATGACGCGCCGAGCACGGCGTGCCAGCCGGCGCTGCCTCCTTCGAAGAGATACGACAGACCTGCAAGCGGCAGCGGGGGAACGGTGCTCGACCATACGACCAGTGCGAACGTATCGGCGCCTTGCGCGCGCTTGGCGATGACGTTGCCGACTGCCCACGCGAACGCCGCCCCGATGATGATGAAGAAGCCGATCAGCGTGCCGGAAAGTCCGCTCGCGAACTTGTAGGCGCCGAGCACGACGATGCCCACCAGCGCCACGATGGCGCCGGCGACATTCCAGCGGTGCAGCCGGTCGCCCATGAACGCGACGGCCAGGCCGATGGTGAAAAAGACTTGCAGCTGGATCACGAGCGATGCGAGTCCCGCGGGCATGCCGAGCTTGATGCCGAGAAACAGCAGCCCGAACTGGAACACGCCGATCGCGACGCCGTACGCGCCGATGTGACGCCACGTCATCGCGGGACGCGCGACGAAAAATATCGCAGGCACCGAGGCGAGGAAAAAACGCAGCGACGCGAGCGCGAAGGGCGGCACCTCGTCGAGGGCCCACCTGATCGGCACGAAGTTGAAGCCCCAGATGACGACCACGGCGAGCACCAGCGCCAGGTCGCGTGCGGTGAGCGTGGTCTTCATGCCGCCAGCCGTCCGCGTCGCGCCGGCCGATGCGCCTCGCGCGTGAGATCGCGAAGCAGATCCAGCAGCGCCACGATCGGCGAGGCTTCCCGCAGCGCGGCCGGAAACAGTGCGCCGGACGGGAAGCTCCAGATCTCGCGCCGGAACGGCACCACGGCGATCTCGGGATCGGGTGTGGCACGCAGGAAGCCGTCGGGTAAGCACGCAAGATAACGTCCCGATTGGATCAGCTGCATCACCACATGCAGCGAGGTGGTCTCCACCATGATCGCCGGCGCGGCGCCTTCGGAGCGCATCAACGCCGTCAGGCGCGTGAGGACGTCGCGATCGTGCTGATAGAGCACGAACGGGTGGCGGGCGAGATCGGCAACCGTCACGCGTCGACGCCGCAGCAGGGAATGGTGGCGCGAAGCGACGATGCGCAGGTGCAGCTCGCCGAAGCTGTGTGCCTCGATGCCGGCGGGGAGCTCGCTACGATCGGGGAGCGCGGACATGACGAAGTCGAGATCGCCCGCGAACAGCTTCGGAAGGATCACCCAGTTGACACCGACTTCGAGATCGACCCGCAGTCGCGGCTGCCGCGCCTGCAGCGTTGCGATTGCGCGCGACATCAGGGTCACGCCCCAATAGGTGCCCGCGCCGATGCGAATGCGTCCGCCTTCGCCGTGGGCGACCGACTCGATCTCGGCGTCGGCGAAGCTGCACTGTGCTTCGATGAGCTTGGCGTGCGCGAGCAGCGCCGCGCCGCTGCGGGTGAGCGTCATGCCGCGCGCCCGTCGATCGAATAGCGCTACGCCAAACTGCTGCTCGAGCTTGCGGATGCTCTTGGTGAGCGCCGGTTGGCTCACCGACAATGTGCGTGCGGCAGCGCTCAGGTTGCCCTCGCGAACCACTGCGAGGAAAGCGCGAAGCAGGCCGGCGTTGCGGAGGAGGGACATTGCGGAAAACTGCGGGCAGCAGCCGTCGGAACGAGGAGGCGGATTGGATACTAGAGGTGAGCGCGCCCGCGTACTCGCCGGTGCGCATCGCCGTAGTCTGTGTCCGGCCGCGATGTCATGCCCAAGAACCGGCAAGACCAGGAACGGGTTTGTTATTGGCGGCGAGGGTGTCCATGGACGCCTTGCAAAGTGCGCAGCCGTGGCGTGTGGCCGGCCACGCTCTCATCGCTTTATACCCAATAGCGCTGTTCGGAACTTCACGTTTTTCAAGCGGGCCGTCACGCGACCCATTCCATTCGGTTATGGCCCGCCAACCATTTTGCATTTTACAGGATGGCGCCGCACACCTACCCTTAGCCGTTTTCGCCCACCCGCGAATCGCCATGAAAGCCGTCTTCGTCCTGTTCGACTCGCTGTGCCGCAACGCGCTCGGCTGCTACGGCGGCACCTGGGTGCAGACGCCCAATTTCGATCGCTTCGCCGCGCGCGCGGTGACTTTCGAAAGCCACTTCGTCGGGAGCTTGCCGTGCATGCCGGCCCGTCGCGACCTGCACACCGGTCGACTCAACTTCATGCATCGCAGCTGGGGGCCGCTCGAGCCGTTCGACAACTCGTTCCCGCAGGCGCTGTGGGAGGCGGGCATCCATACGCACCTGGTGAGCGATCACCTCCATTACTTCGAGGATGGTGGCGCGACCTATCACAACCGTTTCCGGACCTGGGATTTCATCCGCGGGCAGGAGTACGACGCGTGGAA
>DATKLH010000379.1:0-2816 GCA_035542515.1 Casimicrobiaceae bacterium | reverse complement strand
GTCGTGTCCAATTTGTCGTGCCCCAGCGGTCGTGAGTCATAATGCACCTCGGCTTAACTCATTGAAAGTCAAAGACCTGCTGCGTAGCATCCGGTGTTAGCGGAGCTTTCGGACGCTTTCCGTGGGCAAAGCCTGCTAGGTCCTCAGCTCTGATCACCCAAGGCGCGCCCGCGCAAGCTTGTCGGCCTTTGATGTCGCCGCGGCGGAGCATACGCAACGCCGTCATGTTGCAGACGCCGATGAGTTTTGCTGCGGCTTCGAGCGTAATCTCGCCGCGCTCCGCCCACTCGCCGTCGCGGAAGACGGCGACGTCGTGGTGATTGCGGAAGCCGCGCACGCGCTCTTGCGTCCAGGCCTTGCCGTGCCCGGTCTCGACGCCAGTGCGATTGAGCAGGCGCGCGATCTGCCGATCAGGCATCAGCCGCGCCAGTTCACGCACCAGCGCGATTGTGTCGTCGGGGATGCGTGGATTGTGCCGGCCGGCCGCATTCAGTCGCTGTTTGACTTGCAGTTGGGTATGGTCGCCGCCGTGCCAGTGCAGGACCGCATGGATGATTGCGCCGTCCCTGCGCACGACGATCTCCGTGAGTGCCGCGCGAAGGATACGCTTGCGCGTTGCGGCGGTTGCAGCGGGATGCAACCAGGCGCGCTCCAGATCAGCACCGAGCGCCAGCAATTGATGGCGCTCCGGCTCACCGAGCGGCGGCGGACGACGCGCAATCAGGGTGTCGATCTCTCCTTCAAGCTTTGCGAAACCCTGCAATGCCTCGTTCCAGCGGCGCTCCAGCTCGCCAGCGACCAGCCGGTTTGCCGGGTCGACGGCATCGTATTGTCGGCGCGCGTGCGCGGCTTCGTAGCGCGCCTGCTGCAGCGACAGCTCAAGCTGGCGCTCGGCCGCGGTCGTCGTGCTCGATTGTGCCTCGATCGCTTTGACTGCTGCCTCGATGCCGAGCGGCTTCAGGGCACGCAGGACCTCGTTGCCGATCGCCGCATCGATGCTCAAGCCGCTGATCGAAATGCAGCGCGCGGCACCGTGGTTCGTACGCGCTCCGTAGCAATTGTAGCGGCCGATCTTGCCGCTGTAGTGCACAAGGAGCTTGCTGCGGCCGCAGTGGCCGCATCGCAGCAGTCCGGGCAGCAGCAGCTCGCCCTCACGAGCTGCTCCGCGAGCAAGTGCGCTGCCCATGCCGGTCGCATTGTTGGCGATTACCTCAAGGTTACGCTCGAACTCGTCCCAGGTGATATAGGCCGCGTGGTGATCCTTGATCAGGACATCCCATTCGGCCATGGGCTTTTGCACACCACGCCGGATATGCTTGCGTCCACCTTTGACACTCACACGGCTCGTCGTGCGCCCGAACGCGTAGGCACCTGCATAGATCGGATTGGTCAAGATGTTATGCACGATGTTGTAGGCCGGCAGTCGCCACACGACGCCGTGCGCCTCGCCTTGGCGCGACTTGACCGGCAGCTCGATGCCTTCCTCTCTCAACCAGATGTGCACCTGTCGTGCACTTTGTAGCTCGGCGAACTTGGTGAAGACCAGCTGCAGGGCGTCCTGCACGCGTTTGTCCGGAATCTTCTCTATGCGATCGCGACCGATCTTCACATATCCGGCGGCGACACCGAGGACCAGCGCGCCGCGGCGCGCCTTCTGCTTCAGCGCTTCCTGCGAGCGCTGGCGCAACATCGACAGTTCGAGCTCGCTCATCGTGCCCTTCATGCCAAGCAGCAGCCGATCGTTGGGATGACGAGGATCGTAGATTCCGTCCTCGTCGACGATGAGCGTGCCGACCAATCCACAGAACTCAATCAGCGTATGCCAGTCGCGGCCATTGCGGGCAAGACGCGATGCCTCGATCGCGAGCACAGCGCCGACACCGCCGTCGCAGATCGCCGCCAGCAGCCGCTCGAAGCCGGGACGCGCGATGCCGCCACCGGAGCGGCCGAGGTCGTTGTCGATGACATCGACGTTGCTCCAGCCAAGCTGCTTGGCGCGATCGACGAGCCCATATTGGCGCCGCCGGCTCTCATGATTATGTGCGAGCTGGTCTGCTGTCGATTGCCGGATGTAGACGCAGGCACTGCGGGCGAGATGCTCAGCCGTGATCTTGGTCATCGCCGCGCCCCCCGCTTGCCGCCTTTGCCAGCGCCGCCGCGATCTCGCGCAGCAGCATCTCGATGACCGTCGCGAGCTCGCTCCTTTGAGCTGCACGCAGTTCGACGCACGGTCGCTCGGCCTCGAACAGGCTTGGCTGGAGATTCTCGGATCGGTGCGTCATTCCCTGGTCGCTCCGCTTTTGATTCGGACGCCAGAAAGCCTAGAAGCGCATTGACCTCGTTGCGTAGGGAGCAAAGAACATCCAGGGGAAAACGCGGCTCAACGCCGATCTCGAATAGGGACGCCGCCTCGTCAGTCATCCACGCCGGAAGGCAGGCGAAGGTGCCATCAAGTTGGTGTACAACGAGAAACGCGGCGCCGCCTCGCTCGAGCCGCCGCCTGACGCGTACGGTCTCGCCGAAGCGAGGATGAAATCGGTAGGTGATGCGTGCTTCAGCCTGTTGTTCGCTGGCAGTATGTCGCCATTCCGAGCAGCGCTTGGATTACGCGAATGTCGGTGCCACGTTCAAGTAGATGGGTGGCAAAGGAGTGTCGAAGCGCATGGAGCGTTACGCCCCTTGCGGATTCCGGCCGCGTCGGCCGCCTCATGGAACAGGCGGTTGAGCTGGCGGGTTGTCATCGGCTTGCCGGGCCTCCGTCCTGGAAACAGCCAGCGCTCCTCCACGGGAGTTGTGGAATCAAAACCCCGGCGCGT
>DATKLH010000378.1:0-3608 GCA_035542515.1 Casimicrobiaceae bacterium | reverse complement strand
GCTTTTTCCAGAACCCGAGCTGGCGCGCCATGTAGACGAACGCGTATTGCCCGGTGGGCAACCACGAGAGGGTATAGCGCACCTTGACCTGCTGTCCGATCGCGGGAAACGAAAGCGGCGCCAGGCTGCCGAGCGTCGCGGCTGCGGCGCCGGCCTTCAACAGCTTGCGACGGCTGGCGTTGTGGGTCCTGGACCGGAGCTTGCGCTTGTGCGTCATGGCCGTCTCCCTTCGTGCGAGTCGCTATGCAGGATGCGACACCGGCCTGGCGTCCCCGGTGGCGGTTTCGTGGCGGCGTAATTCGCGGATGATCTGGCGCGCGTGCAACAAGCCGCGATCGGCATCGATCGCGACGCTCGAATGCACGTCTTCCGCACTTGCGCCGCGCAAGTCGGTATCGAGCGAACATTGCTGCGCTTCGTAGACCGCGAGGTCCTCGAGCACCACCTGGTGACATTGGCGATAGAACTCTTCGCGACCGGCAGGAGGAACCGCGTCGAGTCGATGCGCAAGTGCCCAGAACTGGTGACTGGTTGTCTCGGTCTCCGGTGTGATGCCGTGGAAGACCTGGAAGCCCCATTCGCCCTGGGTCTCGAGACGATCGCCGCTCGCCGGCTGCCAGCCGCAGCGACCCGAGCCGTTGTTGATGAAGAAGTACGCGGGCGGATAGAACTCGGAAAGCTGCCAGCGATCGAAAATGCCCTGATGCGGGCCGAACTCCGCATAGGTTCGCGCAGCGGGCACGGCGTTCATGTCGCGCGTGACGCGCACCGTCGCACCGCGGCGCTCGAAGATCACTTCGGCCTCCTCGGCGACGGCGGCGTTGCCGATGGTCGAGTTGTGCACGTACGCCACGTGCGAGAGATCGAGCAGGTTGTCGACGATCAGCAGATAGTTTCCCTTGACGTGCAGGCGCACCTTGGTGACGCCCCACTCGGGATCGGACAGCCGCGGAAAGCTCACCAGGCGGCTTTCGTCGGCTTGCGAAGGCTCGCCCATCCACACCATCACGAAGCGGTCGCGCTCGACCACCGGGTACGCGCGCACCGCGATGCGATCGACGTGCGGCATGCCGGGCACCTTCAGGCATCGGCCCGAGCAATCGTAGACCAGGCCGTGGTATCCGCACTGGATCGTGTCGTCGATCACGCGGCCGGCCGAAAGCGGCAGTCGCCGATGCGCGCAGCGATCCTCGAGAGCCACCACGCTGCCGTCGCGACGGCGGAACAGGACGATCTCCTCGCCGAGGACTCGACGCGCGAGCGGCTCGCGCGTGACCTCGTCGTTCCAGGCGGCGACGTACCAGTAGTTACGCAGAAACATGCGCCTCGTCCGTCGTGTCAGCGCGCTCGGACGCGAGCATCGTGTCGATCAGGCGGCGTGCCTGTATCGGACCGTTGTCGTAGCGGATGTCGAGCAACAGGGCATCGGGCTTCAGCTCGAGCATGCGCTGCTGCGCGGTGAATACGGCGATGTCCTCGCCGATGACGTGGTGGCATTGGCTGTGGAACTCGCGAGTGGCCTCCGGATCGTCGGCGCCGAAATCGTGGTTCACCATCCAGAAGTAGTTGGTGACGCTGTCCGACTCCGGTGTCACGCCGTGACACACGATGAATTCCCAGCGCTGTTCGCCGCTACCGCCCTCGTATGCGCCGGTTCCCGCCCTGGCCGATCCGTTGCGGATGATCAGCGTGCACGGCGCGATGAACTCGGTGATCTGCCAGCGATCGACGTTGCAGTCGTAGCGCCCGAACTGCGCGTAGGTCCGGGCGGGAGCCACGTCGAGCGTCCAGCGACTGGTGCGGACGCCGGTCGGCGTGCGCTCGGTCTTGACGATCGCGCGATCGGCGAGCTCCATGCTTCCGACGGTGCTCGCATGCACGAAAGCGAGATGCGACAGGTCGAGCAGATTGTCGATGACGAGCTGATAGTGGCATTGCACGCGCGCATGCAGCTTGGTGTGCTGCCACCCGCTGCGCGTCATCCATGCGAAGCGCGTGATGGCACTCGCGGCCGCCTTGCCGGGGTCGCCGGGCCAGATCCACACCAGTCCGTCCTGCTCGATCGCGGGATAGGCGCGAATGCGCGCGTTGCGCGGGATCGTCTCCTGTCCGGGGATGCGCACGCACACGCCCGAGCAGTCGTACTGCAGGCCGTGATAGCCGCATTCGATATGATCGCCGCGCACGCGTCCCAACGACAGAGGCAGGCTGCGATGAACGCAACGGTCCTCCAGCGCGACGGGACGACCGGCCGAATCGCGATACAGCACGACCGGCTCATCGAGCACCCCGCACGCGAGCGGCTGCCCTGCGGACAGTTCGTCGGCGTACGCGGCGACGTACCAGGCGTTGCGTACGAACCGCCTGCCCGCTCCACGAAGGTCGGCAATCGACATCGCGCCTCAGCTCATGCCGTCTGTCGCACCGCACGCCCTGTGGTCGACGATGCGACGCTGGCTTCGGCGGCCAGGTGCTGATCGAGGATGCGCCGCGCCATCGCGAGGCCCTGGTCGGCGTGGATCGGTGCCGTGGAGCGCAGGTCGTTCGCGGTAAGCCCGCGCGGATCGCTATCGAGCGCGCGCTGCTGGACGGCGAAGATCTCGCGATCCTCGTTGATGATCTGATCGCACTGGCGCAGGAATTCCGCGATCGCCACGGCATCGCCGAAGCTCGGCTCGAACCCGACGTAGCGGAACTGATGCGTGGTTCGCTCCGTCTCCGGCGTGATGCCGTGGAAGATGTCGAAGCCCCACTGGCCGTGGCGCCAGATGTCGTCGGCCTCGGTCATCGGGACGCTCGCGTCGGAGGACCCGTAGCTCACGCGGATGTAGGTCGGCGGCGCGTACTGCGATACCTGCCACAGGTTCACGCGGTCCTCGTAGCCCCCGAACAGCTCGAAGGTCGGCGAAGGCTGGACACCGCTCACCCAGCGCTTGATCTGCACCGTGTCGCCCTGTCGCAGCGTCTTGACCACCGCGTCCTCGGCAATCGCGGCGTTTCCGGTGGTGGTGCTGTGAACGTAGGCGAGGTGCGACAAGTCGAGAAGGTTGTCGACGACGAGCTGGAAATGGCAATCGAGATGAAGCTTGATGCGATGACGCTCGGTGCCGGCAGCCGCAAGCGCGCTGAAGTCGGGAATGAGATCGGGATCGGCAAGCGCCGGATCGCCCATCCAGATCCAGAGATAGAAGTGGCGATCGGCAACCGGATAGGTGCGCACGCGCGCGCCGGGCGGGATCGACTGAGCCACCTGCCCCGGTATCTTCACGCACATGCCGCTGCAGTCGTACACCAGCCCGTGATAGCCGCACTCGATCCGATCCTCGATCAGCCGACCCATCGACAGCGGCAGGCGGCGATGCGCGCAGCGATCCTCGAACGCGACCGGAACCCCGTCGCGAGTGCGGTAGATCACGACCGCTTCGTTGAGGTAGGTGCGGGCGACGAGCTGACGACCGAACTCATCGGAGAACCCGGCGGCATACCATGCGTTGCGCAAAAACATGTGAACCTCCGCGCGTTCGACGCTTCCGATGGCCTGCAACCGCCCGCATCGCTGCAAAGCACCGCGCCATCGCCTCTGCGACACGAACAGCATGCGTCGCCTG
>DATKLH010000377.1:0-14166 GCA_035542515.1 Casimicrobiaceae bacterium | reverse complement strand
GCTATCGATCATCTACCCGGCCCGAAGCCGTGCACGTCATCGCGTTGCCCAGCGAGTGCTACGCAGCAGGACCTGGAAGCGCACGCTTTCCGAGGCCGCGTGCGATTATAGCCAACGCACCCGCAGCCGATCGCCGCGGTGACTTTGCTCGCCGTCTGGCGGCGCTCGCCATGGCTGTCGACCACGCATACGTACAGCGCGCCATCAGGAACGACGACGGGGGCAAGCACCGCGGCCGGCGGTTGGGAGCGCACCTGCGGTTGCGGCGATGGCAATGGAACGCGCATCACGGCTGGCGCGTCAGGTGCGTTTCCGGAACCGATCGCTCGCTCGCGTGGGGCCGGGGCGCTGCAAGCGCCACACACGGTCGCGCCGACGAGCAGCATGACGATCGAGCGCGCGCGAAGGCATTGAATGATCGCGGCGTGTCGCATGGATCCGCGCACCATGCCGAGCGGCTCAGCCTGCAAGCTTGCGATTCATCCGATCAGCATGCCGAGGTCGCGCGCCGCGGCGTGGAGCACTGGCACGAAACGCTTTTGCATCTCGGCGGTGGTGACTCGCCCCGCCTGGACGCTTACGTTGATTGCGGCGGCGACCTTCCCACGCGAGTCGCGCACCGGCACCGCGATCGAACGCAATCCGAGCTCGAGCTCCTGGTCGACCACCGAGTAGCCGTCGTGCCGCGCCTGCCCGATAATCGCTTCGAGCGCCTCCCTCGTGACGAGGGTGCGTGGCGTATATGCAACGAGCTGGGCATGCCGGAGAAGCCGACTGAGCTCGGTCGGTGGCAGGTCGGCGAGCAGGACGCGGCCCATGGACGTGCAATAGGCCGGCAGGCGCGATCCGACGCCCAGGTCGAACGACATGATCCGCGCGCTGATGGTCGAGCGGGCGACATACATGATGTCCTCGCCCTCGAGGATCGCCATCGAGGAGGATTCGTGCAGCGTCTCGCTGACATGGTCGAGGATCGGACGCGCGGAGGTCACCAGCGGCGTCGACGAGAGGTACGCGTAACCGAGCGCCAGAACGTGCGGCTTGAGCACGAAGGTTCTTTCGTCCTCGACGCCGACGTAACCCAAATGCGCCAGCGTATGCAGGCAGCGGCGCACCGCTGCCCGTGGAATGCCGGTTTGCAGGCTCAACTGCGCGATCGATCGACCGCGAGCCTGTTGCGAGAACGCGGCGAGCACGGCAAGCCCGCGGGCGAGCGAGGTCATGAAATCGGGATCCCCTGCATGCGCCGCGATGGCGGCCGCCGGCGAGCGCAAATCTTCACCTTCGTTGCGTGCGGCCGCCCCGCTTCCGCTTCGCTTGCGCGCGCGCGTTGAGCGTCCCGGAGCGGCCGAGGCCGGCGTGCGTTTGCGTTTCATCGTCGAAGCGGTCGTCGTAGCGCTCGTCCGAATATCGCACATCGGCCCGATGATCGGCAAAGCCGCTGCCCGCGCCAGAAGTGCCGAGCTGCCGGTTTGCCGGCGCTCAGCTCAACAGAACGCGCAATTCCTCGGCGGCGCGCTGCAACGCCGGCACGTAGCGGGAGGTCATGGTGCGCACCGGTGCGCGTCGTGATGGGAGCACGACATTGATGCCGGCCACCGCGACGCCCGCTCCATCGCGAACCGGAACCGCGATCGTGCAGTAACCGGCCTCCATCTGCTGGTCGGCCACGGCGTACCCCGCTTGGGCCGTCGCCTCGAGCAGCTTGCGCAGCTCCTCGCGCGAAGTCACCGTGAGCTCGGTGTAGGCATGCAGCTTCGCGCCTGCGAGATAGGCACGGAGCTTTTCCTTCGGCAACTCGGCGAGCAGCACCTGGCCGATGGAGGTGCAATACGCCGGAAGTCGCCGGCCCACGTTGATGGTCGGCGAAATGATGCGGGAGCTCACCGAGCGCGCGAGATAGACGATTTCGTCGCCGTCGAGGATCCCGATGGAGCAGGCCTCGCCCAGTGCCTCGCTGGTGCGATCGAGCACCGGTTGCGCGACGAAGGCGAGCGGCGTCGCCGACAGGTACGCATCGGCGAATTCCAGCACGGCGGGACGCAGGAAGTAGCGTTGCGCGTCGTCTTCGCCGACGTAGCCGAGCACGACCAGCGTGTGCAGGCTTCGGCGCACGGAGGCGCGCGAGACCCCCGTACGGTGGCTGATCTGCGCGATCGACAGCCGTCGGCGCTTGTACGAGAAGGTACGGAGCACGGCGAAGCCGCGCGCCAGAGCCGCCACGAAATCGCGGTCTTCCGCGGGAATCGCCATCCGCGCGTCCGGCGACGCAGTGACATCGTCGGCCTCGGCACGCACGGCCGACCAGTCGCGCCTGGCGCTCGCCGTGCGTGGCGCGCGGGACACCGCCATGTCGCCTCCCTCGTTGGGCGCTCAAGCTTACCCTCGCCGGCCCCGATTGTGTGCGCGTAGCGCACAACTGTACCGCCCCTCGCTTGCTCGCAGCAGGGCGCGCGCCTAAGCTGTGTCCATTAATCGCACAGTTATCCGATAATCGCACAAGAACGGAGCTTTTGGGCTCGCGCCACCCTATGACCCGTAACGCCCGTCACAACGACGCCGAGATTGCCGCCGCCCTTGCGCTGCTGGAGAGCGCCAAGACCGTCCAGCAGCTGCGGCAGGCGCAGTCGATCCTGATTCCGGCGCTCGCCGGCGTGTCGATCGACATGACCGCGCGACTGCTCGGCGTGGGACGCAATCACGTTTGTGTATTGCGTCGCGCATTCCGCCAGGCGGGCGGGCCCACCTTCGGTGATCGCGAACGCCGCGGCGGCCGGCACCGCGAGCTTTTGAGCGAGGCACAGGAGCGCGAGCTGGTCGCCCGCTGGCGCAGCGACGTGTCGAGTCCCGGCGCCGGCACGGTGGCTGGTCTTCACGCCCTGTACGAAGAGGCGGTCGGCAAACGGGTGCCGCGCTCGACGCTGTATCGGCTGCTTGCCCGCGTCGGCGTCGCGCCGCCGCGGGCGGCCAAGGCTCAGCATTATGGCTACGAGCTACCGCAGCAGAGCCGCGTGTTGCCCGAGGAAGCGGTCGACGGCGATTGACGCGGCCGATCTTCTGGATGGACCGACGCGCGCAGGTTCCGCATTCGTGCCGTCGAAGCGGGCACAGGGCAGATGCCGTCGCGCCCTCGTCGCCCGGAACATGCTAGTGTGCGCCCCGGAATCGCTCCGCTAGAAGCGACCGGGTCATCGCCGCAGCGGTTGCGGCGATGATGTGAATGTGATTGCAGGATCCCAGGTCGTCTGCGAAGCGTCGACAACGTCGATGCTGCCGCAGGAGCGACATGTCAGGCGGGGGTCGGTATGGGGGATCTGATCCAACTCGTCGTGTCGGGTGTCGCGACAGGCGCGATCTACGCGCTTGCGGCGCTCGGATTCACCTTGCTGTGGCAGGCCGCAGGCGTCATCAACTTCGCGCAGGGCGAGTTCGTGATGCTTCCGGCGTTCGCGATCCTGTGGCTGCTCGCGTTCGGTGCGCCGCTGTGGCTCGCGTTCCTGCTGGCGTGCGCGCTGGCCGCGCTGGTCATCGGACTGGGCTTCAAGCGCGGCATCGTGGATCCCTTGATCCGCTTCGGCGTGATTCCGCTGGTCATCGCCACGATGGGCCTTTCGATCGGCCTGAAAAACGCGATGAAGGCGGGCTACAGTGCGCAAGCGTTTCCGTTCCCCAGCGCCTTTCCCTCCGGGCAGTTCGCGCTGGCCGGAGTCAACATCTCGTACGCCGATGTCGGCACGCTTGCGCTCGCCGGCGCGATCGTCATCGGGCTCCAGGCGTTTCTCAATCGGACCGTGACCGGCCGCGCCATGCAGGCTGTCGCGCAGAACAGCGACGCGGCGCGCGTGCTCGGCATCGACGTGCGGCGCATGGTGCTCTACACGTTCATCATCAACGCCGTCCTCGCCGCGGTCGCCGCGTTGCTCATCACGCCGACCTATCTCGCCAAGTTCGACATGGGCGACTCGATCGGCCAGAAGGCGTTCTTCGCGGCCATCATCGGCGGGTTCAACCAGACGCGCGGTGCTCTGCTCGGCGGAGTGCTGATCGGTGTATTGGAAAACGTAGTCGGCTTCTACATCTCGCCCGCTTACAAGGAAGGCGTCGCGCTGCTGCTTTTCCTGATCGTGATCCTCTGGCGTCCCGAGGGACTGCTCGGCAAAGCCGAGGAGCGCAAGGTATGAGACGCATCAGGCTGACTTTGCTGGTGATCGGTCTGGTTGCGTTTGGCGTCCTGCCCAATTTTCTCAAGGGCTACGGCGTGTACCTGATGACGCTGTTCTGCGTCTACCTGATGGCGACCTATGGCCTCAATCTCACCGTCGGCTACGCGGGGCAGATGTCGCTCGGGCACGCGGCGTTTTTCGGTATCGGCGCCTACGTCGCGGCGATCGGACTCAAGGCGGGCGTGCCCTTCGCGCTGGTGCTGCTCCTTGCTGCGGTCGCCTGTTTCGCGGTCGGCCTTGCGCTCGGCTTCCCCGCGCTGCGCGTGCAGCATCACTACCTCGCCTTTGCGACGCTCGGCTTCAACGTGCTGATGTTCCTGGTCATGCGCAACGAGGAGAAGATCACCGGCGGAACCTACGGCATCTCCGGCATCCCGCGGCCCACGCTGTTCGGTTATTCGCTCGATGGCTCGCTCGCCTTCTTCTATTTCACTTACGCTTCGGCGATCGTCCTGATCCTGTTGCTGGGATGGCTGCTGCGCTCGCCGTGGGGTCGCGCCTTCGCGGCTCTGCGCGACAACCCGATCCGCGCGGAGAGCCTCGGCGTCAATATCACTGCCTACACGCTGCTCGCATTCGCGATCGGCGCCGGTTGCGCCGGGATCGGTGGGGTGTATTTCGCGTCGCTCGTCAACTTCATCGAGCCTGCGCCGTTTCACTTCAGCGCATCGATGACCATGCTGCTGGCGGTCATCGTCGGCGGAGCCGGGCGCTTCTTCGGACCGGTGCCCGGCACCGTCATCGTCGTGTTGCTGCCCGAATGGCTGCGTTTCATGCAGAACTGGTATCTGGCGGTGTTCGGATTCGCGGTGGTGGCCCTGATGATCTGGCTGCCGGGCGGACTCCTTTCCATACCGGAGCGACTGCGCCTCAAGGCCGTCACGCGGACAACGCCAAAATGAACGGGACGCGGTTTCTCGAGGTCAGTGATGTGCGCAAGTCGTACGGCGCCATCAGGGCCGTCGACGGTGTGAGCTTCGCGGTCGGACCCGGGGAGATCGTCGGCGTCATCGGTCCCAACGGATCGGGCAAGACGACGCTGTTCAACAGCATCCTGGGCCAGATCAAGCCGACCTCGGGTGCGGTGCGCTTCTGCGGCGAGGACATCACCGGCATGTCGCCACTCGAGCTCGCGCGCCGCGGCGTGGGGCGCACCTTCCAGACGTTGCAGGTGTTCGGCAAGCTTTCGGTGCGCGACAACCTGATCGTCGCTGCGCAGGAATTCAAAGGCACGCTGCACGGGCGCCTGTTCGCGCCTCCCGACGCGGGTCTGGGTGACCATGCCGATCGCATGATCGAGCTGTTTCGCCTGCAGCACGTCGCTCTGCTGCCGGCGGGAACGCTGTCCTATGGCCAGCAGAAGCTGATCGATATCGCCATGGCGTTCATGCCCGCGCCGCGCCTGGTGCTGCTCGACGAGCCGTGCGCCGGTGTCAATCCGAGCCTCGTGGATCAGCTCTGCGAGCTGCTGGTCGAGCTCAACAAGACGCAAGGCGGCAGCTTCGTGGTCATCGAGCACAACATGGACTTCATCATGAAGCTGTGCCGCCACGTGATCTGCATGGTGGAAGGGAAGGTGCTCGCGGAGGGTTCTCCTGCGCAGGTGCAGGGGAACCGCCAGGTGCTGGAAGCGTACCTGGGCAACTGATGGGCGATGCACCATGACAGGTGAGTACAGCACAGCATTTTTCGCCGTGGCCTGCGCATGACCGAACGCATCATCGAATTCGACCGCGTGGTGGCCGGCTATACGCCGAGCCTCACCATCCTCAACGGCACGACGCTCGATGCCCGCAAGGGCGAAATCACGCTACTGATCGGTCCCAACGGTGCAGGCAAGTCGACGGTGCTCAAGACGCTGTTCGGAATGCTGGTGCCGCGCTCGGGCGAAGTGCGATTTGAAGGCCATTGCATCAACGGCAAGCCGCAGCGCGCGCTTCTGGGCGCCGGCATCGCGTTCGTTCCGCAGGGTCGCAATCTATTCGGGTCGCTGTCGGTCCGCCACAACCTCGAGCTGGGCGGCATCACGCTTCCGCGCGGCGAGCTCGCCCCACGCATCGAGGAGGTGCTTCAGCGCTTCCCGCGCATTCGCGAACGCATCGACAACCAGGCTTCGACGCTTTCGGGTGGCGAGCAGAAGCAGCTCGAAATCGGTCGCGCGCTACTCTTGCGGCCGCGCGTGCTGTTGATCGACGAGCCATCGATCGGTTTGTCGCCCAAGCTCGTCCAGGAGGTGATGTCGTTGCTGCGCGAACTCGCCGACCAGGGCGTCACCGTGCTGATGGTCGAGCAGAACGTGCGCACGGCGCTCAAGTTCGCCGATCGCGCATTGGTGCTCGAGATGGGAAGACTCGCGCTCGACCGGCCGGCTTCGCAACTGCTCGACGATCCCGACCTCAACCGGCTCTTCCTGGGCGGCCACGCACCGATTGCCGAAGCGTAGCGATGACCGCGCGATACCCGGAGTTTGTCACCGGCTCCATTCGTGGCCAGGGTCTCCGGTGGACTCGCCGGTGCGCCGGCAGGCGGCAGTATGATGTAGCACCGGCCGAGCGCCGTGCGGGCCCATCCCGTGCGGCACACAAACACATCCGTACGTCACTTCTAGGAGGAAACATGACGAAGCTGCTTGTCGCTGCGGCGACGGCGGTGCTGCTCGCCGTACCAGCCTATGCCCAGACCATCAAGGTCGGCATCATCGCGCCGTTCTCCGGGCCCTTCGCCGACTACGGCAAGATGTTCGAAGCCGGCGCCAAGGCTTATCAGAAAGTCAACGGCACGAGCGTCGGCAATCACAAGATCGAGCTCGTCATTCGCGACACTGGAGGGCCTTCGCCCGAGGTCGCCAAGCGGCTGGCGCAGGAGCTCGCGGTGCGCGAGAACGTCGATTTCCTCGCCGGCTTCGGCCTCACGCCGGAAGCCCTCGCGGTAGCCGATATCGCGACCCAGGCGAAGAAGCCGATGGTGATCTTCAACGCGGCCACCTCGATCATCACCACCAAGAGCCCGTACATCACGCGGACGTCGATGACGCTGCCGCAGATCAGTGCGCCGCTTGGCACCTGGGCCGCGAAGAACGGCATCAAGAAGGTGATCACGCTGGTGGCCGATTACGGACCGGGTAACGACGCCGAGAACGCTTTCAAGAAGTCGTTCACCGCGGGCGGCGGCCAGGTGGTCGATTCGATCCGCACGCCATTGCAGTCGCCCGAGTTCGCGCCCTACATCCAGCGCATCAAGGATGCGAAGCCGGATGCGGTGTTCATCTTCGTTCCGGCCGGAGAGCAGAGCATCGCCGTGATGAAGGCCTACACCGAGCGTGGACTGGCGCAGGCAGGCATCAAGGCGATCGCAACCGGCGACGTTACCGACGACCACGTGCTCAATGCCATGGGCGATGCGGCGCTGGGCATGATCACCACGTTCCATTACTCCGCGGCGCACGATTCGCCCGAGAACAGGACCTTCCTCAAGGCGTACGCGGAGGTCGCGCCCAACGCCGGTCGCGCCAACTTCATGACGGTCGGCGCCTACGACGGCATGGCAGCGATCTACGAGGTCGTGCGCAAGCTCGACGGCAAGATCGATGCCGACAAGGCGATGGAGGTCCTGAAGAACTTCAAGATCGAGAGCCCGCGCGGTCCCATCGCCATCGACCCGCAGACGCGCGACATCGTGCAGACCATCTACGTCCGCCGGGTCGAGAAGCGCAACAACGAGCTGTGGAACGTCGAGTTCGACAAGTTCGAGAACGTCAAGGACCCGGGCAAGCAGCCTTGAACGGACGGGCGATGGGCATCTCCCATCGCCTGCGCTCCTTCCCACATCGACCCCGAGCCGCAGCGTGACCGGCCTCATCGGCGTGCTGTTCGACGGCGTCGCCTACGGCGCGCTGCTGTTCGTCATCAGCATCGGCCTCTCGGTCACGATGGGGCTGATGAACTTCGTCAATCTCGCGCATGGCGCGTTCGCGATGGTCGGCGGCTACGCCTGCGTGGTGGCGATGACGCGGCTCGGCGTGCCGTTCCTCGCGACGCTGCCGATCGCGTTCATCGTCTCCGCGGCGGTCGGCGCCGTTCTCGAACGCACGCTCTACCAGCGCCTGTACCGCTCGTCGCAACTCGACCAGGTGATGTTCTCGATCGGCCTCGTGTTCGTGTCGATCGCGGGTGCGACCTACCTCTTCGGTCCTTCGCAGCAGCCGGTCGTGCTGCCCGATTTCCTGCGCGGGCAGATCCATCTGTTCGGGCTCGACCTCGGTGCGTTTCGCCTCTTCCTCATCGCTGTGGTGATCGTGATCACCGTGACGCTGCAATACCTGCTCACGCACACGCGCTTCGGCGCGCAGGTGCGCGCCGCAGTCGACAATCAGACGGCGGCGGCGGGTCTGGGCATCGATGTGAACATGGTGTTTGCCGTGACCTTCGCGCTGGGATCGGGACTGGCGGGGCTGGGCGGCGGCCTTGGCATCGACGTGCTGGGCCTCGATCCGACGTTTCCGCTGAAGTACATGGTGTACTTCCTGCTCGTGGTGGCCGTCGGCGGCGCGGGAACGATCAAGGGACCGCTCGTTGCGGCGGTGATCCTCGGCATCTTCGACGTCGCGGGCAAGTACTACGTCCCGCAGATCGGAGCGTTCGTCATCTACGTGATGATGGTCTTGCTGCTGCTGGTGTTCCCGGCCGGAATCTACGGGAGACGCACGTGAACGAAGCGGGCATCGAGTCGGCGGGACTTGCGACGCCGGCAATGCCCTTCCATCGCCTGCCCAGCGATCGCTGGCGTGCGCTCGAGATCGTCTTCTGGCTCGTTCCGATCGCCGCGTACTTCCTGTTCCCCGGCTATCTGGTGCTCGGCAGCCAGATCCTCATCATCGGACTCTTCGCTGTCACGCTCGACCTGATCCTCGGTTATGCAGGCATCGTGTCGCTCGGTCACGCGGCATTCTTCGGGCTGGGCGCCTACGCCGCCGGACTGCTGGCGGTGCACGGCTGGGGCGAGCCCATCAGCGCCCTCGTGGTCGCGGCGCTGGTCGCCGGCGTCGGCGGTTTCCTCGTCAGCTTCCTCGTGGTGCGCGGCAGCGATCTGGCACGGCTCATGGTGACGCTGGGCATCGGCCTGATGCTCTTCGAAGTCGCCAACAAGGCTTCGACGATCACCGGTGGCGTGGACGGGTTGAGTGGGGTGACCATGTGGAAGGTGCTGGGGCTGTTCAGCTTCGACATCGCGGGCAAGACCGCGTATGTGTACAGCCTCGTGGTCGCGTTCGTGCTGTTCGCGTTCATGCGCAGGGTCGTGAATTCGCCTTTCGGTCTGTCGCTGCGCGGCATCCGCGAAGGACCCCGGCGCATGCCGGCGATCGGGTCGCCGGTGCACCGGCGCCTGATAGCGATCTTCACACTGAGCGCCGCGATTGCCGGTGTCGCCGGTGCGCTGCTCGCACAGACCACGCAGTTCGTCGGCATCGACAGCCTGGGATTCCCCCGCTCGGCCGAGCTGATGATCATGGTGGTCCTCGGCGGCGTGGGCCGCTTGTATGGCGCGCTGATCGGCGCCGCCGTGTTCATGATCGCTCGCGACTACCTCTCCAACGTGAACCCGGTGTACTGGGAGTTCTGGCTGGGCGTGCTGTTGATTGTCGTGGTGCTGTTCGGCCATGGCGGCATCATGGGTCGCGTCGAAGCGCTGTGGGCGCTGCTGCGCAGAGGCGCATGACCGCCGCGTTGCGCACCGCCGGGCTGTGCAAGCAATGGGGCACCTTCAAGGCGAACAGCGACATCGATCTCACGTTCGCGGCGGGTGCGCGGCACGCGCTGATCGGCCCCAACGGCGCGGGCAAGACGACGTTCATCAATCTTCTCACCGGTGTTTTTCCACCCACCGCGGGCGAGGTGTTCCTCGGCGAGGAGAACATCACCACGCTGCCGCAGCACGAGCGCGTCAAGCGCGGCATGACGCGCACGTTCCAGATCAATACGTTGTTCCCCGGGCTATCCGTCCTGGAGTCGGTGGTGCTCGCGATCTGCGAGCGCAAGGGCAAGGGTGCGCTTTGGCATCGCACCGTGATGCACCAGGACGAGGAGATCGCGGAAGCTTGCGACCTGCTCGGCGTCCTGCGTCTTGGCAGCGAGGCCGATACGCTCACGCGCAATCTGCCCTATGGCAAGCAGCGGCTCGTGGAGATCGCACTTGCGCTGGCGACCAAGCCGTCGATCCTGCTGCTCGACGAACCGGCGGCCGGGATCCCGTCGGCGGAAAGCGCGGAGCTGTTCGGCGTCATCGCAGAATTGCCGCGCGATGTGACGGTGGTGTTCATCGAGCACGACATGGAGCTCGTGTTCCGCTTCGCCGAGCGCATCACCGTCCTGGTCGGCGGTCGCGTGCTCACCGAGGGGACGCCGGCCGAGATCGCGAGCGACCAGCGCGTGCGTGAGGTCTATCTGGGCGAGGCTCAGAATGGCTGAGCTTTGCGCATTGCAAAACGTCACCGCCGGCTACGGCGAAGCCAGGGTGCTCGACGATGTGACGCTGTCGCTCGGAGAAGGCGACAGCGTTGCGCTGCTCGGTCGCAACGGCGTGGGCAAGACGACACTGCTGATCACGCTGGTGGGTCTCACGCGCGTGCACAGCGGGCGCGTTCGCCTCGCGGGACGGGACGTGACCGCCGTCCCCTCGCACCGTCGTGCGCGCTCGGGATTGGGTTGGGTGCCGCAGGAGCGCTTGATGTGGCCTTCGCTGACGGTGGAAGAGCACCTGACTTCGGTCGCACGCGCCGGTCCATGGAACCTGAAGCGCGTCTATGGAATCTTTCCAAGACTGGAGGAGCGCCGGGCGAACTTCGGGAACCAGCTCTCCGGCGGCGAGCAGCAGATGCTGGCCATCGGACGAGCGCTGATGATCAATCCGCGCCTGCTGCTGCTCGACGAGCCCATGGAGGGACTCGCACCGATCATCGTGCAGGAGCTGATGAAAGTGATCGGGCGGCTGTGCGAAAGCGGAGGCATGGCGGTGATCCTGGTGGAGCAGCACGCGAAGCTCGCCCTGTCGGTCACGCGCGAGGCGGTGGTGCTCGACCGTGGACGCATCGTGCATCGCTCCGACAGCGAAAGCCTCCTGAGCGATCCTGACAAGCTGCATCGGCTCGTCGCGGTAGCGTGAGCGCGTGGCGCGCCGCATGCGGGAACGGCGTATTCTTTTGAAAGCAACGCGGCAGCTGGAGTAGCGTTAGCGGCAAGGCAGCTTCCTGCGTCGTGCCGGCATTCCCCGCGCCGGCCCGGGAAGCCCGCCGCACGCGCATCACGGCGACGCTTCGGCGGCCACTTTTTCCCAGAGGCAGCTCCCATGCTCAGCAAGGTTGTCGCATCGGTCAGCGAAGCGGTGCAGGACGTCACCGACGGGGCGATCGTGATGATCGGCGGATTCGGAACCGCCGGCATGCCATCCGAGCTCGTCGACGCGTTGATCGAGCGGGGTCCGCGCGATCTCACCATCGTGAGCAACAATGCCGGCAATGCGGACGTCGGGCTCGCACTGCTGATCAAGGCGCGCCAGGTGCGCAAGATCATCTGCTCGTTCCCGCGCCAGGTCGATTCATGGCATTTCGACAAAGCGTACCGCGCCGGCGAGATCGAGCTCGAGGTGGTGCCGCAAGGCAATCTCGCCGAGCGCATCCGGGCGGCCGGCGCCGGCATCGGTGCCTTCTACACGCCCACCGGCTACGGGACGCTCCTCGCCGAAGGCAAGGAGACGCGGGTCATCGACGGCCGCAACTATGTCCTGGAGTATCCGATCCGTGCCGACTTCGCGCTCATCCGCGCCTACCGCGGCGATCGCTGGGGTAATCTGGTGTATCGCAAGACCGCGCGCAACTTCGGGCCGATCATGGCGAGCGCCGCCGACTGCACGATCGCCCAGGTGCGCGAGATCGTGAACCTCGGCGACCTGGATCCCGAGAGCGTGGTCACGCCGGGCATTTTCGTGAAGCGCCTGGTCGAGATCCCCGAGCCGGTCAAGCTCGCCGCCCAGCCTGGCGCCGCCGCATGACCTCTCACTCGCGCGAAAGGAGCTTCCGATGAACCGCTATACCCGCGAGCAGATGGCCGCGCGTGTCGCGCAGGATTTTCCCAATGGCGCGTACGTCAACCTCGGCATCGGCCTGCCCACGACGGTGGCCAACTTCCTGCCCAAGGATCGCGAGATCATCCTGCATACCGAAAACGGATTGCTGGGCATGGGCCCGGCGCCCGAGCCCGGCGCGGAAGATCCCGATCTCATCAACGCCGGCAAGCAGCCGGTGACCGCGCTCCCCGGAGCCTCGTTCTTCCACCACGCCGACTCGTTTGCGATGATGCGCGGAGGACATCTCGACTTCTGCGTGCTCGGCGCGTTCCAGGTGTCGCAGACCGGCGATCTCGCGAACTGGCACACCGGTGCGCCCGATGCCATTCCCGCGGTCGGCGGCGCGATGGATCTCGCGATCGGGGCCAAGCATGTGTACGTGATGATGGAGCATCTCACCAAGAAGGGCGAGGCCAAGATCGTGCCTCGATGCGGCTATCCGCTGACCGGCATCGGATGCGTGAGCCGGATCTTCACGGACCTCGCCGTCATCGACGTGACGGCGGCAGGGCTGCAGGTGATCGAGATCGTCGATGGCCTGTCGTTCGAAGAGCTGCAGCGCCTGACCCCGGACGTGAAGCTGCGTGCGCCGCTGCGCGCCGCGGCCGACTGAAAGGAATCAAGATGGCCGAAGCGTTTTTGTGTGACGCGATCCGCACGCCGATCGGGCGCTATGGCGGATCGTTGTCGAGCGTTCGCACCGATGACCTGGCGGCGGTGCCGCTGCGCGCGTTGATGGAACGCAACGCGAAGGTCGACTGGGGCGCGGTGGACGACGTCGTCTACGGGTGCGCCAACCAGTCCGGCGAGGACAATCGCAATGTCGCGCGCATGGCGCTGCTGCTTGCCGGATTGCCCAAGGAAATCTCGGCGACGACGGTGAATCGCTTGTGCGGTTCGAGCATGGATGCCGTCGCCATCGCCGCGCGCGCGATTCGCAGCGGCGAGACCTCGCTGATGATCGCCGGCGGGGTCGAGAGCATGTCGCGCGCGCCCTACGTCCTCGGCAAGGCCGACACGGCGTTCTCGCGCACGCAGAAGATCGAGGACACGACCATCGGGTGGCGCTTGGTCAACCCATTGATGAAGGCGAAGTACGGCACCGATTCGATGCCCGAGACGGCGGAAAACGTCGCGGTGGAATACCGAATCTCGCGCGCGGACCAGGATGCGTTCGCATTGCGCAGTCAACAGCGCGCCGCTGCCGCCATGAAGGCGGGACGACTCGCCGAGGAGATCACTCCGGTCACGATCGTCCAGAAGAAGGGCGATCCGATCGTCGTGAACCGCGACGAGCATCCGCGCGAGACGACCCTCGACGCGCTCGGCAAGCTGAAGGGCGTCGTGCGACCCGATGGAACGGTGACCGCGGGCAACTCGTCCGGCGTGAACGACGGGGCCGGTGCTCTCATCGTCGCATCGGAAGAAGCCGCAAAACGCCATGGCCTCACGCCCCGCGCGCGCTTCATCGCGGCCGCGACAGCGGGTGTGGCGCCTCGCATCATGGGAATCGGTCCGGCACCGGCTACGCGCAAGGTGCTGGAGAAGGCCGGACTCAGGATCGGCCAGATGGACATCATCGAGCTGAACGAGGCGTTCGCCGCGCAGGCACTCGCGGTCACGCGCGAGCTTGGTCTTCCCGATGACGCATCGCAGGTCAATCCCGACGGGGGCGCCATCGCGCTCGGGCATCCGCTCGGCGCAAGCGGCGTTCGCCTGGTGACTGCAGCGCTGCGCCAGCTCGAGCGCGGTAACGGGCGTTACGCGTTGTGCACGATGTGCATCGGGGTGGGACAGGGGATCGCGGTGGTGATGGAGAAGGTCT
>DATKLH010000376.1:0-5988 GCA_035542515.1 Casimicrobiaceae bacterium | reverse complement strand
CTATATCGGCACACGCTTGATCGAAGCGCTGTTGCGACGCGGGCACACGGTGCGGGCTCTCGCGCGCGCCTCCTCGGTGCAGCGCGTGCCGTCGGGCGCGCAAGCCGTCGAGGGGGATGCGCTGGACGCCGCATCGATTGGCGCGGTCCTGCGCGACGGCGAAACCATCGTGCACCTGGTCGGGACACCGCACCCGAATCCGTCGAAGGCGCAGGAATTCGAGAACATCGATCTTGCCTCGATCCGTGCGACGGTGAGCGCCGCGCGCCAGCGCAACATCCCGCATCTGGTCTACGTGAGCGTTGCGCAACCGGCGCCCGCGATGCATGCCTACGTGGCCGCACGTGCGGCGGGGGAGTCCGCGATCGGTGACGCGGGCCTGACCGCGACGTTCCTGCGACCGTGGTATGTCCTCGGACCGGGACACTGGTGGCCGATCGTCTTGATCCCGGGTTATGCGATTGCCGAGTTGCTTCCGCCGACGCGCGCGATGGCGCGACGCATCGGACTGGTGACAGTGAAGCAGATGGTCGACGCCCTGGTGCGTGCCGTCGAGACGCCACCGGCACGCGGCACTCGGCGCATCGTCGACGTGCCGGCCATGCGAAGCGGCAGCTTTTCCACCTAGCTCGATCGCGGCGCGGCGATCGCGCGCGCACCGGATCGACGCTAGCCCGCTAGCGCGCGCGCCTCTTCGGCGCCGGCAAGCTCGCGTGCGGCGCGCTTGCGCTCGTGTTCCTTGAGATGGCGCTTGCGGATGCGAATCGAATGCGGAGTGACCTCGACCAGCTCGTCGTCGGCGATGAACTCCACCGCGTATTCGAGCGTCAGCTCGATGGGCGGCGTGAGCAGGATCGCGTCATCCTTGCCGGCGGCACGAACATTGGTGAGCTTCTTGCCCTTGAGCGGATTGACCACGAGGTCGTTGTCGCGGCTGTGGATGCCGATGACCATGCCCTCGTAGACCTTCTCGCCCGGAGCGACGAACATGCGGCCGCGCTCCTGCAGGTTCCACAACGCATACGCGACGGCGTCGCCATCGTCCTGCGACACGAGCACGCCATTGCGGCGCTCGGGGATGTCACCCTTGACCGGCGCGTAACCGTCGAAGACGTGGCTCATGAGGCCGGTGCCACGCGTGAGGTTCATGAACTCGCCCTGGAAGCCGATCAGTCCGCGAGCGGGAACGCGATAGCTCAGTCGCGCGCGCCCCTGGGCGTCGGACGCCATGTCGGACAGTTCACCGCGGCGCGTGCCGAGCGCTTCCATCACCGCGCCCTGATGCTGCGATTCGACATCGACGCTGAGCAGCTCGTAGGGCTCGCAGATTTCGCCGTCGATCTCGCGCAGCACCACGCGTGGACGCGAGACCGCGAGCTCGTAGCCCTCGCGACGCATGTTCTCGATGAGGATTGTGAGATGCAACTCCCCGCGTCCCGAGACCAGGAACACGTCGGTATCCGCCGTGTCCTCGACGCGCAGCGCCATGTTGGTGAGGAGCTCGCGCGCGAGGCGATCGCGCAGGTTCCGCGACGTGACGTACTTGCCCTCGCGCCCGGCCAGCGGCGAGGTGTTGACCTGGAAATACATCGACAGCGTCGGCTCGTCGACCGAAATGGGCGGCAACGCTTCGGGGACTTCCACCGATGCGAGCGTGGTGCCGATAGTGAGATCGTCGAGGCCCGTGACCAGCACGATGTCGCCTGCTTCCGCCTGCTCGGCCGGCACGCGGTTGAGACCTTCGAACATGAAGAGCTGTGTGATGCGTCCCTTGCTCGGCGTCGCATCCGGCGCAAGCGGACCATGCAGGATCGCGACTTCCTGTCCCGGCGCCATGCGGCCGCGACGAATGCGCCCGATGCCGAGGCGCCCCACGTAGCTCGAGTAGTCGAGCGCGCTCACCTGGAACTGCAGCGGACCTTCGACATCGGCTTGCGGAGCGGGAACACGCAAGAGGATCGTCTCGAAGAGCGGACGCATGTCGCCGCCCTCGGGTGCGACACCCGATTTCGCGACATTCACATCGAGCGTTGCCCAGCCGTTGAGCGCGGAGGCGTAGACCACCGGGAAGTCGAGCTGGTCGTCGCTTGCGCCGAGGCGATCGAACAGTTCGAAGGTCTCGTTCACCACCCATGCGGGACGTGCCCCGGGCCGATCGACCTTGTTCACCACCACGATGGGACGCAGCCCCTGGCGCAGCGCCTTGAGCGTGACAAAGCGCGTTTGCGGCATCGGGCCTTCCACCGCATCGACGAGCAGGAGCACGCCATCGACCATGCCGAGCACGCGCTCGACCTCGCCGCCGAAGTCGGCGTGACCCGGTGTATCGACGATATTGATGTGCGTCGTACCGTAGCGGATGGCGCAGTTCTTGGCGAAGATGGTGATGCCGCGCTCGCGCTCGATGTCGTTGCTGTCCATCATCCGCTCGCCGACATGCTGATGCTTGGCGAAGGTGCCCGCCTGCACGAGCAGCTTGTCGACCAGCGTGGTCTTGCCGTGATCGACGTGCGCGATGATCGCCAGGTTGCGCAGATCCTCGCGTTGGGGTGTGGCTGAACTCATCGGTACTTGAATGGAATGGGGGTGCGGAGGGGGCCGGGTTCGGATGCCGTGGCGATGCTCGGGCCACAGGCCCACCGCGCGCGCAAGGCAAAGCTGACCATTATAGCCTGTCCGGCGCGGCCAGAGCCAGCAGAAATTTTGAAAAATCCGTCGCTTAGGCTATAATGCTCAGGTCGGGCGGCCGCTTCCGGTCACCGCCCGTTCCCCGAAGCGGATCCTGCAGTGGGATCCGCGACACTTGATTCATCGATTTTCGCTGCCTGGACCGGAAACCGCCACTAGGCGGTAGGCCGCGTCATCAGGAGCGCTATTGAACGCAACGAGCTTTGCCGAGCTCGGGTTGCGGCCCGAGATCCTGCGGGCTGTCGCCGAGGCCGGCTACACCATCCCCACCCCGATCCAGCAGCAAGCCATTCCCATCGTTCTCGCCGGCCGCGACGTCCTCGGCGGGGCACAGACCGGCACCGGCAAGACCGCCGGCTTCGGGCTTCCGATCCTCCACAAGCTGTCCGCGCAAGCGAACACCTCGCCCTCGCCGGCCCGCCATCCGGTCCGCGCACTGATCCTCGCCCCGACCCGCGAGCTCGCGATCCAGGTCGAGGAATCGATCAAGGAATACGGCAAGTACACCGGGCTGCGGTCGACCTGCGTCTACGGCGGCGTCGACATCAAGCAACAGCTTCCGATCGTGCGCGCCGGGGTCGAGATCCTCGTCGCTACCCCCGGCCGCCTGCTCGATCACGTCGAGCAGAAGAGCGTGAACCTGTCGCAGGTCGAGATCTTCGTGCTCGACGAAGCCGACCGGATGCTCGACATGGGCTTCATTCCGGACATCAAGCGGATCATGAAGCTGCTGCCGCCGGTCGCCAAGCGGCAGAACCTGCTCTTCTCGGCGACGTTCTCCAACGAGATCAAGAAGCTCGCCGACGAGCTTCTCAATACGCCTCAGCTCATCGAGGTCGCCAAGCGCAATGCGGCGGCCGAGACCGTGGCGCAAAGCGCATACAAGGTCGCGCAGGACCAGAAGCGCGCCCTGCTCGCGCACGTGGTGAAGTCGCGCAACGTGTGGCAGGTGCTGTGCTTCGTGCGCACCAAGCACGGCGCATCGCGTCTCGCCCGCCAGCTCGAGAAGGATGGACTTGCAACGAGCGCGATCCACGGCGACAAGACCCAGGCCGCGCGTCTGGTCGCGCTCGATGACTTCAAGAACGGCAAGCTGCAGGTGCTCGTCGCCACCGACGTCGCCGCCCGCGGACTCGACATCGACGACCTGCCGCTGGTGGTGAACTACGAGCTGCCTCACACGCCGGAGGATTACATCCACCGCATCGGTCGCACGGGACGCGCAGGCGCGAGCGGCGAAGCGATATCGCTGGTCGCGCACGAAGAGGAGCGTTACCTGGTCGAGATCGAGAAACTGCTGCGCAAGAAAGTGACCATCGTTCCGCTGCCCGACTTCGGAGCTGCGGCGAGCGCTCCGCGCGAACATCGCGAGCCGACTGCGCGCAAGGGTCGCGCTGTAGCCTCGCCATCGAGCAAGCCGCCACGCGAGCGGAACGGTCAGGATCGGAGCGAGTACCGGCCCACCGACGAAGAGCGCGAAGCCGCGTACGCCCGCAATCCGGATCAACCGGCCGTCCGCACGCCCACCAACGGCGATGCCCGGCGGGCGATCGCCGCGGAGCTTCCCGGTCATGCTGCGCGAACGCAGCGGCCGGTTCCTGCGCTGCTGATGAAGCGGCCCGCGCCGACGCCCGAGAAGGTCTAAGCCGCCGCTTCGAACCCGACGCGCCGCCGGCGTGCATTTGCGCCGCCGCGCGCTTCGCCCTGATAATCGCCAGGCCCGCGACCCATCGCGGGCCTTTTTTGCGCTCGTGCCTGCCGTGCCCAACACTTCCAGGGTCATCGACGTCGCGAACCTCACCGTCGAGTTCGCGAGCACCGAGCGCGTGGTCACCGCGGTTCGCCACCTGTCGTTCCATGTCGGCCGCGGCGAGACCATCGCCGTGGTGGGCGAATCGGGTTCCGGCAAATCGGTCACCGCGCTGTCGATCATGCGCCTGGTCGAGCACGGCGGCGGGCGCATCGTCGAGGGCCGCATCGACTTCACGCGTGCCGACGGCAGCACGCTGGATCTTGCGAGCGCGCGCGGGGCGACGCTGCGCTCGATCCGTGGCGCCGAGATCGCGATGATCTTCCAGGAGCCGATGACCTCGCTGAACCCGGTGTTCGCTGTCGGCGAGCAGATCGCCGAATCGATTCGCGTGCACCAGGGCAAGGATGCGGGCGCCGCACGCGCCGAAGCGCTGCGCATGCTCGAGCAGGTGCGCATTCCCGAGGCGAGGCAGGTGCTCGATCGTTATCCGCATCAATTGTCGGGCGGCATGCGCCAACGCGTCATGATCGCGATGGCATTATCGTGCCGGCCGCGCATGTTGATCGCCGACGAGCCGACCACCGCGCTGGACGTCACCATCCAGGCGCAGATCCTCACGCTCATCCGCATGCTGCAGGACGAGATGCACATGGCGGTGATGTTCATCACCCACGACATGGGCGTGGTCGCGGAAGTCGCCGACCGCGTCGTCGTCATGTATCGCGGCGAGAAGGTCGAGGAGAACGATGCCGAGACGATCTTCGCCGCACCGGCGCACCCCTATACCAAAGCATTGTTGTCGGCCGTCCCGAAGCTCGGATCGATGCGTGGCGAGGACTTGCCGCGCAAGTTTCCGCTGGTGTTGATGGACCCCGCGACGCAAACCGATGCGGCGCCGGAACCGGCCACACGCGTGCCGCGACCAAAAAACAAACCGATCCTCCAGGTCGAAGGCCTCACCACACGCTTCGATCTCAAGAGCGGATTGCTCAGCCGCACCCGGCGACGCGTGCACGCGGTGGAGCGCGTCAGCTTCGACCTCGATGCCGGCGAGACGCTCGCACTGGTCGGCGAATCGGGCTGCGGCAAATCGACCACCGCGCGTTCGCTGCTGCGGCTGGTCGACATCTCGAGCGGCCACGTCCGCTTCGATGGACGCGACATCGCGTCGATCAGCGACAGCGAGATGCAGCCGATCCGCCGCAATATCCAGATGATCTTCCAGGACCCGTTCGCGTCGCTCGATCCGCGGCTCACCGTCGGCTATTCGATCGCCGAGCCGTTGTTCGTGCACGGCGTGGCGCGCGGCCGGGATGCCGAGCAACGCGTCGCATGGCTGCTCGATCACGTCGGCTTGAGCGCGGATCATGCGCGACGTTACCCGCACGAATTCTCCGGTGGGCAGCGCCAGCGCATCGCGATCGCGCGCGCGCTCATGCTCAGGCCGGCGCTGGTGGTGGCCGACGAGCCGGTGTCGGCGCTCGATGTGTCGATCCAGGCCCAGGTGCTGAACCTGCTGGCCGACCTGCAGCAGGAGCTCGGGCTGG